>DASYDW010000011.1 GCA_036499395.1 Pirellulales bacterium | reverse complement strand
TCAACCGGTGCAACGCGGGCGCTCTCACACTCCGGCAAAATCAACGAATTCGCGTGACGAATCCGGCGAGTCTGATTTATTAGGTTATTAGGCTCCGCGTCATCTGGTGCATCACCGAATTCGTTAGTAACACTTTAATTTGTAATGATGCCTGGTCTGCCCAATTCCGTTTTCTGCAAGCGGTAACAAAGCACCGCGCGATACCGCATCGAACACATGTCTGGCACGATCCGACTGTCACTCGACATTCGTCGGCCACACGACAACACTTCGCCGCTCCGAATCCCGCCGATAGCGCTGAAACCCGCGCCAGACAAGCTTGGCCGCCACGTGGCATGGACTCTGCATCAAGCAGCGTCCCAGCCGTAGCAAGCACCGCGCATCAATCGAATTCAGATGTCCCGCACCGGATGCACGCCTGGACCCCATGTGCCGCGCCCCGTTCAGGGCGGTACGCAATCGACCAGGCCAACCGGAGGACGCAGTGTTCATCCTGTTCATCTATCTATACCCGTTGTTGAAGAAGGCGCTTGAGCGAGCCGAATACAGTCGTCGCGACGCGTATCTTGCGTCCGCCGCCGACATGGGTGAGCTTGAACGCCGTATGCAGGAGACAGAGATTTGACCGCTGAGGCAAGCGATCTCGAAGCGGGCCCGCCGCTGGCAAAAACTTTAACGCGGTGCCCGGTGTGAGTTGATCGCTACAGTCCGAAAGTGGCGCCTAATACACGCCGAAGATTCTGACGACGACAAGTAGTTGGCAAGCAAGTGATTGCGTCCGACGCGGAAAAGCTGGCAGCAATGCAGCACAAGAAGGGCGGAGCAATTGCGATCTCCGCCCAGCGCACTGCTGATCATGCCGGGTCGTAGAACTGATTGGCGCGTGAGGGTTTCAACCCGACGATCGTCAGGACGACCCCGGCCGTCATCAAAACCCCCGCCACCAGGACGGACGTATGCAGACCTTTGACGAGGTCGCCGGCCGTGCCGACCACGAGCGATCCGAAGATACCCACGCCGAGCGCGCCTCCAATTTGACGCGCCGTGTTCAGCACACCCGACGCGATGCCGACGGATCGCGCATCGACATTCTCGAGCACCGCGGTATTGATCGACGGTACGGCCAGCGCGACTCCGACTCCGATCGCGAGCAACGGGGCCGTGATCGCCAGGTAACTGCTATTGCTGCCGATCAGCCGGAGCGATAGAAGGCCGGCCGCCGCGAGCACCTGGCCGGCCACCATCGGAAAACGATAGCCAAAGCGTGCGGTCAACGCGCCGGACGTGAGATTGGCCACCGTCACGACGGCGGTCATCGGCAGGAAAGCCAGGCCCGTCTGGATTGGCGTATAGCCCCACACGCTCTGAAAGAACAGGCTCATCGCGAACATCAGGCCGTAATAGCCGAAGTTGAGCGAGAGCCCTATCGCCGAACTCACATTGACGGCGGGTATCTGGAACAGTGAAAGCGGGAGCATCGGCTGCCGTTGCCATTTTTCGACCAGCACGAACAGCACGCCGAACACGACGAAACAGACGATACCCGCCAGCACAGCCGCATTTCCCCAGCCCAGCGTTCCGCTTTCGACGACCGCGAACATCAGCGCGCCAAGCGCAATCACCGCCAGCAGTTGCCCGGCCAGATCGAAGCGACGCCCTGCATTACGGATCGTCTCGGGCGCATAACCCAGCGTTAGCCAGATGCCGATGAGCCCTATGGGCAAGTTGATCAGAAAGATGCTCCGCCAGCCGAAACAGTCGACCAGCGCGCCGCCCACGACAGGACCGGCGCCGAGCGCCAGCGCGGCCGTCCCGGCCCAGATGCTGACGGCCTTCGCTCGCGCCCGTGGGTCGGGAAAGCTTGCGTTGAGCAGCGACAGCGACGAAGGCACGCACAACGCCGCCGCGATCCCCTGTGCGACCCGCGCGACGATAAGCGTGGCCGCCCCGCTTGAGAAGCCGCACGCGACCGACGCCACGGTAAACAGCGCCAGGCCGCCGACGAACACGCGCCGCCCGCCCAGCCGATCACCGAGCGCACCCGCGCTGAGCAGAAGGCAGGCGAACGCGAGCGTGTATGCATTGAGCACCCATTCCAGCTCGGTGGCACTGGCGGACAAGGCTTGCCGAATGCGTTCGAGCGCGACGTTCACCACCGTCACGTCGAGACAGATGATCACGAAGCCGAGGCTGGCG
>DASYDW010000010.1 GCA_036499395.1 Pirellulales bacterium | reverse complement strand
GTTGCGGCCGGCCCGACAGATCGGCAAAGCTGGTCGCCGGATCGATGCCCAGGTGCCGGTACATCGTCGCCAATACGTCATACGGCAACAGTGGGCGATCCTTCGGCACTTCACCCTTGGCATTCGACGAGCCGATGACTTGCCCCATGCGCAGGCCACCGCCGGCGAGCAACACGCTCATCACCTGCCCCCAATGATCCCGGCCGGCCGAGGCGTTAATCATCGGTGTACGGCCAAACTCGCCCCACACGATCACCAGCACCTGGCGATCCAGCCCACGTTCGATGAGATCATTGACGAGCGACGGAATGGCTGAGTCCATGCGCGGCCCGGCGCTGAGCATTCCCTGCCGAATACTGGCGTGCTGGTCGAAGCTGAACGAATGCGGATCGAAATTCACCGTCACGAACGTCACGCCTGCTTCGACCAGCCGCCGGGCGAGCAAACAGCTTTGCCCCCAGCGGTGCATGCCGTAGCGCTCGCGGGTCATCGGATCCTCGCGCGACAGGTCGAAAGCCTCGCGCGCGGCGGCGCCGGTCACCATCTCGTAAGCAGCTTGGTCGAATTGATCGAGTGCTTGCATGACGCCCGAGCGATCGTTGCTGCGGCGCAGCCGATCGAAATGTGCCAGCAGCTCACGCCGATTACCCAAACGGTCGATCGTCATGCCGTCGGCCAGTTGCAAATTCGGCACCTGAAACTTGGCGTCCGCGGGATCGTCGGTCAGATAAAACGGGTCGTAGCCGCTCCCGAGGTAGCTGGCCTTAAAATTCGGCGCGAACACCAAGTTGACCACAGGTTGAAAACCGAGGTGGACGTAACCGGGCAATCCCGGTGCATTCGCGCCGCGGATGCGGGCCGTGATCGAACCTGTCGAGGGTTGGTTTTTGGTGGCTTTGCCCGTCACGCAAAAGTACATGCCGGCGTCATGGTCGGCACTGTTGTGGTAGACGCTGCGCAGGATTGCGACGCGATCCAGAATCTCGGCGTGCCGGGGCAAGACTTCACAAATTTGCACGCCCGGCAATCGCGTCGAGATCGCGCCGAACGAGCCGCGATATTCGACGGGCGCGTCAGGCTTCGGATCATAGGTTTCGAATTGCGAGGGACCGCCGCCCAGCCAGATCTGAATCACGGCCGTGTTGCGCGTCGTTGCGCCTGACTCGCGCGCGCTGGCCTGAGACGCCAACAACTGCGGTAACGCGATGCCGGCGCCCCCGGCAGCAACGGTTGTTTCCAAGAACGCGCGACGGTTAATCGTCGAGCTTCCCAGTCCACGGCATGCGGATTGTCGCGACATGGCACATTGCTCCCATCAAAAGACGCTGATGCGTGCCGTTTGGTATACTGCGATCGCGGTCGTTTTGCAACGCAATCACCTCTGGCGTTGTCGCGGCCGTGGGCTTTCTCGGCCTCGCAAATCAAGAAAGGACTTGCATCATGTCCACGCTCATTCGTGCTTGCGCGGTATTGGCGGTTTCGTGCGTGTGGCTGGGAACTTCAGCGACCGATCGCGCGGCGGCGGCCGACAGTGTTGCCGGCGGTTGGAATATCGACGTCGACGTGGCCGGCAACACCGGCACGCCGGTCTTCACGTTCAAGCAGGACGGCGACAAGCTGTCCGGCCGTTACAAGGGGCGATTCGGCGAAGCCGATGTCACCGGCAAGCTAAAAGGGAACGAGATTGAGTTTTCGATCGAAGCCAACGGCGCGAAGGTCACGTACACCGGCACCGTGGCCAAGGATCGCATGGAAGGAAATGTCGATTACGACGGACAGGCCAATGGCACTTGGAAAGCTCGCAAGATCGACGCCACTGGCAGTTGGAGTTGCGAGATCAAGCTGGGGGACAATGCCGGCACGCCGGAGTTCACCTTCAAGCAAGAGGGGGAAAAGCTCACCGGCAAGTACAAAGGGCAATTCGGCGACGCCAACCTGAAGGGGACCGTCAACGGGGATGCGATCGAGTTCGCCTTCGAAGTGCAAGGGAACGAGATCAAATACAAGGGGACGATCGAAAAGGACACGATGAAAGGAGAAGCCGACTACGCCGGCCAGGCCGAAGGGACGTGGACGGCTTTGCGCAAGGCGGGTGGGTAATGCTCACCGGGTGATAATCGGAACATCAAGGTCGAGGAGGCGCGGCCATGATCCTGTTCAGCCTAATCTGGTCAAGCGTTTTTCTGTTGGCTGTATGGCTTGTCGCGGCTTCTCCAACGCGACTTGCCCTGGCTATTGTGTTTAGCGTCGTGGCGTTCTTTGCCACGCCGATGTGCATGTTTTATTCACCGGCTGTCGCATTCCAAGTTCTCTTCGTGCTTGTGGCAACGGTGATATGTGCCTTGCGGAAGGCAGGTCCGCGCGCATTTCGACAATCGATCATCGGCGCGACAGCCGCCGGTTACGCGGCTGCCGCGATTCTGGCAATCGTACAGCAACAACAGCAGCAACAGCTCGTCGAAAAGTATCCATTCCAATCGCTCGCGCCGCGGCTCGCGTATGAGGCCGACACGCAATTACACCCAGCGTCGGCACAAGTCCAAACATCTCGCAGTCTTGACAGCCGATGGCACGAGATTGTCGAGCGCCAAGAACAACATTTCAGCATTCGGCACCGCGCTCTCGTGCAATTGCACAACAAAACACTGCAAGGATTTCTTGCGAGCCCGGCTTTCGGCGTTGGGCGGATGACACACCTTGCCAGGGAAGAGTGGCTCGCGCGCTCGGACGACGTGCCGGTTCCTCAAGTCACTCGCCTGAAAGATGCAACCGCCAGTCCCGAACCGGGCGCCGTGGATAGTCCACCCGAGACGCAGGCGAACGCATCGACCGAAGTAAGTATCAAGCCGAATGCTGACCTACTATGGTTCGCACACCAAGGCGCAATCGAGGAATTCGTTGCGCCCGAGCGTTACGGCCTTATTCGCGGCCGCGAAGAGGTGGCAGGGTTCCTCGCACATCGCCTGGGGCCACACACCAATTTGGTGTCTCGCACCCAACTCCCCGCCCCGGACCGGGTCGAACTCGTCAGTCTTTTTAAGTTTCCCGATCCGCGTGTATATGTCTCGGACAACCTGCCCGCCATGGACGAACTGCGCGATGCGCCCACGCGGCAACTCGATGACTTCGAGCAGCAAGGACTGGACGCGCTCAAAAAGGGGGAAGACATCGTAAGCACCAACGAGTCGTCCACGATTCGCGCGCTCGGCTCGATCCGGGCGTTAAAGCAATGCCTGCAATGCCACACAACGCAGGAGGGGGAATTGCTCGGCGCGTTTTCGTATCGCTGGGGGTCGGTTAAGCCCAGTCCGCAGGCGGTTCCGCCGACGCCGGACGCGACTTAGGAAGTGTTTGGCTTGCGACGGATGAAGGCGGGCGGGACGCCCGCCCCCCTGGGAATGACGTAATTCGGCCGCTTGGTGGCGTTTGCTTGCAATGCGCCTCGGGGCTGGACAGAATAGTCAACGTATTCGTCGCAGGCGGACCGTACGAGACGGTGCCAGGCCCCACCCGGGCCCGGGCGCATTCGGTCGATGGGTTCGCGGCGGCTGCGACACGCCCGGCCCTCTCTCCTGCCTTTTGCCTCCAGACGCCCTGAGGAGTCTTTTGCCGTGAAACAACGTTCCGCGCCCACGCGACGCACATTTTTGAAAGCCTCGGCCGCCACGGCCTTGGCCGCGCCGACTATCGTCCCAGCCTCGGTCTTCGCCAAGGATGACCAGCCGGCCCCCAGCGACCGCGTGGTCGTGGGCTCGATCGGCGTCGGCGACCTTGGGCGCCGCCATCACCTGGCCGGGCATTTGATTCCGAACAAGCGCATCCAGATGGCCGCGGTGTGCGACGTGGATCGCAACCATCGCGATCAGGCCGCGCTCGACGTGCTGAACCGCACCGGCAAAAAGGTCGACATCTACAAGGATTTCCGCGACCTGTGCGATCGCAAAGATATCGATGCCGTGCTGATCGCCACGCCTGACCACTGGCACACGTTGACCTCGCTGTATGCCATGGAATCTGGCAAGGACGTCTATTGCGAGAAACCGCTGACACTGACCATCGACGAAGGAAAGAAGACGGTCGAGGTCGCGCGCCGCTACGGCACCGTGTTCCAGACCGGCAGCCAGCAGCGCTCGGACAAGCGTTTTCGCCAGGCGTGCGAACTGGTTCGCAATGGGCGGATCGGCAAGCTGCAGCGCGTGGACACTTACATCGGCGACATTGATGGCGGCGCTTGGCAGCCCACGACCACTCCGCCGCCTGAGTTGGATTGGAATTTCTGGCTGGGACCAGCCCCGTGGGCTGATTACTCGGCCAACCGGTGCCATTATCAGTTCCGCTGGTTCAGCGATTACTCGGGCGGCAAGATGACCGACTGGGGCGCGCACCACAACGACATCGCCCAGTGGGGTATGGGGACCGACGGCAGCGGCCCAGTGAAGGTGAAGGGACAAGGCACCTTCCATGAGAACGGTCCGCATGACGTGCCGGGCAAGTTCGATGTGAACTACACCTATGCCAACGGCGTTGAGATGACTTGCCATTCGGACGGCGAGAACGGCGTGAAGTTCACCGGCAGCGACGGCTGGGTGTTTGTCAGCCGCGGTCAGATCACCGAATCGTCGCATCGCGACATTCTGAAGACCGAGTTCAGCGACAAGGACGTGCGCCTGTACGTCAGCAGCGATCATCACAACAACTGGCTCGACTGCATCCAGAGCCGCGAGCGCCCGATCTGCGACGTCGAGATCGGCCATCGTTCGTGCACGGTCTGCCACCTAGGCAATATCGCCATCCGCCTGGGACGCGAATTGAACTGGGACCCCGAGAAGGAAGTTTTCGTCGGCGACGAGCAGGCCAACCGCATGCTCAGCAGGCCGATGCGGGCACCGTGGCACATTTAGTAATCAGTAACTGGTAGCTAATAGTTAGAGAGCATGGCTGCCGGTTAATCGAATCATTAAATATTTCGCTGGGGTTGCCCCTGGCGCTTTAGCACAAGCGAATCGTCGAAGGAATTCAATATGGACACCGTCGCACAGATTTCTGAACAATTGGGATCGGCCGATCAGGCCGCGGCCTTCAAGGCTCGCCGCGCTTTGGTCGTGAAGAACGCCGCGGCCGGCGCGCCGGGCAAGGAAGCCGAACGCACGGCGCTCGCCGCCGAGTTGGCTGCCTGCCTGGTGGCCAAGGACGAAGCGAAGGACGACAAGAAGAAAGAATCGAAGCCCCGTTATTCGGTGGCCGCGCGTAACGAGATTTGCCGGGCGTTGGCCGACGTCGGCAGTGACGCCGAGGTGCCGGCGCTCGTGCAAACGCTTAACGATTTTGACGTTCGCGAAATGGCCCGCTTTGCGCTTGATCGGATTCCCACCGTCGCCGCAGCGACGGCCCTGGCCGAAGCGGATGACAAGCTGGTCGGTGAGGAATTCCGCGTCGGCGTGACTAACGCACTCGGCAAGCGTCGCGATGCCGTGGCGGTCGAAGCCTTGAAGAAGGCCACGGCCGATACCAGCAGCGAGATCCGCCTGGCCGGCGCCGAGGGACTGGCCTTGCAGCCTGACGCCGGTGGCGACGCCGTGATCGTGGAAGTTCGCAAGCAGCTTGGTGCCACGAGCCCCCGCGCGGCGAAGCGGATGGATATCGCGCGGCTGCAACTGGCGGCGACGCTGGCCAAGGCCGGACAAAAGGACGCCGCCCGCGGCATCTATCAAGGACTAGCGTCGGACGGCGCCGACGAAGCCCAGAAGAAAGCCGCTAAAAGCGCGCTTGAACACTTGGGCTAGATCGCGGGTTATCCCAGATGTCCTGTGGGTCGATAGGTGTGGCGGCCTTGCGCGCCGTTTAGGGCGCCGGCGTGCCGCGATCATTGACGTGCGCGAACAGCCAGGGAATCACGCCCTCGGGATCCTTGTAAGCGGGGTTCCAACTGTCGTGGCCAACGTCCTTGAACTCAGTGTATTTCGGGTTGCCGCCGGCAGCACGGATCGCTTCGATCATTTCCCGGCTCTGCTCAGGACGTACAACGCCGTCCTTATCGCCGTGGAAGGCCCAGATCGGCACTTTCACAAGCTTGTCGGCCCGGCTCGGATCGCCGCCCCCGCAGATCGGCGCCACGGCCGCAAACCAGTCGGGATGCCGACTGGCCAGGTCCCAGGCGCCGTAGCCTCCCATCGATAGGCCCGTGAGATACACGCGTTTGGGATCGCAAGGATACTTCTTGAGCACGTCGTGCAAGATGCCCTCGACGACCTGCATTTGATCGCCGACAGTGCCTGAGTCGGCGCGACGCTCGACCCAGGAACCCTCTTCCCGGCATTGGGGCGCGATCAAGAAGCAGGGGAACTTCTTGCGATATTCGGCCGTGGCCATCTGCTGTGGTAAGTAGATCAACTGATCGGCGTTATCATCGCCGCGTTCGCCGGCCCCGTGCAGAAAGAGAATGACGGGATATTTCTTGCCGGGTTCGATCTTCTCGGGCGACAGCAGGCGATAACGAAATGCTTCGTCCTGATACCGGCCGCCGGTGTACTTGTACGTCTGCTCCGAGAAATTCGCGACCACGTCTTCTCCCGGCGCCAAAGCGCAGGTCAGTGCAAGGATGAGGGCGTTCATTAGTGTGGGCTCCGTGCGAGGGAGGTCGTCCACGATCGCGGCGCGATCGAACTTCTGTGGACAATCCTATCGCAGCGAGGAGCCTATCGCAGCGCAGGGCCTGTCGCTACGGCGCCAAGAGCAGCCGGCCGGGCACTTGCAGGTAGCCCTTCACTTCGTTGAGGAACCGCGCGGCCACGGCCCCGTCGACCAGGCGGTGGTCGTACGACAGGCTCAACGGCATCATCAGGCGCACCTTGATTTCGTCGTTGTCGGCTACCACGGGCAACTTCCGCGACCGTCCCAGCAGCAGGACCGCCACTTCGGGATGGTTGATGATCGGCGTGGAATAGGTACCGCCGATCGCGCCCAGGTTGCTGATGGTGAAGGTGCCCCCGCGGAGGTCTTCGAGGGCGAACTGGTTGTCACGGCCCTTGTTGGCCACGTCGTTCATGGCATGCGCGATTTGCGGAATCGTCAATTGATCGACCTCGCGGACCACGGGCACGACCAGGCCCCGATCGGTATCGACCGCCACGCCCAGGTTCACGTATTCCTTGTACACAACCTGGTTGTTCTCCAGATCCAGAGACGCGTTCAACTGCGGATGCAGCTTCAGCGACTGCGCCACGGCCTTCATCACGAAGGCCATCATCGTCAGCTTGATGTCCGACCCGACGTAGTCCGCCACGCTTCCTTTGCGGATGCGTTCCAGCTCGGTGATGTCGGCGTCGTCGAAATTCGTGACGTGCGGAATCGTCGAGTGCGAGCGGGCCATGTTGGCCGCGATCGTCTTGCGAATCTTCGTCAGCGGCTGCCGGCGAATGCAGCCGTAGGAATCCTGATCCTCGACGCCGTCCGGCATGTTCTGACGGTGGGGAGTGACTTTCAGAATCGGCGACGAGTGGCGCACGGCCGAAACGATATCCTCACGCGTGATGCGTCCGCCGGGGCCTGACCCCGTGACCCGACGCAGATCAACGCCCAGCTCGCGCGCCAAACGACGCGTCGAGGGCCCGGCCGGCGATGCCACCGCCCCGCCCTCGGCCGCTTCGTGCGCGGGCGATCCGCCGTTTTGCGCCGCGGGAGCCGGCTTAGCTATCGTCGGCTTGGTCGGCGCCGCGGCCTTCGCGGGCGCGGCTTTAACAGACGCTGCGGGCTCGTCATCTTCTTCTTCCTCAGCCTCATCGGCCGGAGGAGCTTGCGCGGGCTTCGTCGTAGCGGCCGCTTTCGCGCCGCCATCGTCCTTGGCCGGGGGCTTACCATCACCGGCGCCGGCCGCCGCTTCGATCGATAACAGCAACGTGCCGATCGGCACCGTCTGGCCCGGCTGCACGTGGACCTTCGAGACGCGGCCAGCGTGCGGACACGGGATCTCGACTGTCGCCTTGTCGGTTTCCAGCTCGATGACGTTCTGGTTCGCCTGGATCGTGTCCCCTTCGTGTACCAGGACGTTCAGCACGTCCCCCGAATCGACATTCTCGCCCAGGTCCGGCAGTTTGAATTCAATCGCCATCGAGGTCTCTTTTTTCCTTGGCTGCAAAACATCAAGCACAAATCTTGCGAAAAGCACGAGCAGGAATACGAAAACGATTCCTAGCCGCGTGTTGCTCTGATTCGTGTCATTCGTGGTTTAACTTCTTCGGTCGCTGGGTAGTTTTTGAGCGGCGTCGATCGACGCCCGCTGAGGCAGGTTTAGGCCGTCCAGGGGTCGACCTTGTCCGGATCGATACCCAGGTCGTGGATCGCCTGAGCGACGAGTGACTTCTCGACCTTGCCGCGCTCGGCAAGCTGGTTGAGCGTGGCCACGGTGACCAGCTCGGCATCGATCTCGAAATGGCGTCGCAATGCGGCACGATCGGCGCTGCGTCCCATGCCGTCGGTCCCCAGGGCGTACAGGCCGCCTGGCACCCACGGGTCGATTTGCTCGGAAACCGCCCGCACGTAATCGCTTGTGGCGATGAAGGGACCGTCGACCCCTTCGAGCACGTTTTCCAGGTAACTGCGGCGCGGCGTTTCGTTGGGATGCAGCAGGTTCCAGCGGCGTGCCTCTTGCGCTTCGGTGCGCAGTTGCTTGTAGCTGGTCACGCTCCAAGCCGTGCTGGAAATCTGGTACTTCTCAGCCAGAATCGCCTGCGCCCGCAGCGCCTCGCGCAAGATGGAACCGCTGCCGAACAATTGCACGTGCGGCCGATCGGGGCCGACGTCCTTGGTCGATACTCGATACATGCCGCGCACGATGCCTTCTTCGCATCCGGCGGGCATATTGGGCATCACGTAGTTCTCGTTCGCGATCGTGATGTAGTAGAACCCGTCGCCTTTTTCTTCATACATGTGACGCATGCCGTCCAGCACGATGTACGCCGTCTCATAGGCGTAGGCCGGGTCGTAGCAGCGGACCGTGGGATAGGCCATGGCGAACAGGTGCGTGTGGCCATCCTGATGTTGCAGCCCTTCGCCATTGAGCGTGGTGCGCCCGGCGGTGCCTCCCATCATGAAGCCCTTGGCCCGTTGATCGGCCGCGGCCCAGATCAAATCGCCGATGCGCTGGAAGCCGAACATCGAATAGAAGATGAAGAACGGAATCATGTTGATCCCGTGCGTGCTGTAGGCGGTGCCGGCTGCGATGAACGACGACATCGAGCCTGCCTCGGTGATCCCTTCTTCCAGGATCTGGCCGTCTTTCGCTTCGCGGTAGTACAACACGGTTTCCGAATCGACCGGCTCGTACAACTGGCCCGTATGGGCGTAGATGCCGCATTGCCGGAATAGCGACTCCATGCCGAAGGTGCGTGACTCGTCAGGCACGATCGGCACGATCAGCTTGCCGATATCCTTGTGACGCAACAGACGGCCGAACATTCGCACGAAGGCCATCGTGGTCGACACTTCGCGATCACCGCTCGATTCGAACGACTCGGGAAATTCGTCCTTGTGCGGGATCGAAAGCGGCGGCTCGACCGAGCTGCGCGACGGGACGTACCCACCCAGCGCCTTGCGGCGGTCGCGCAGGTACTGCATTTCGGGGCTGTCGGGGGGTGGAATATAGAAGGGCGCCTTCGAAACTTCCTCGTCCGAAATCGGGATGCCGAACCGGGTGCGGAACTCGCGCAGCTCGGCCTCGTTGAGCTTCTTTTGCTGGTGCGTGACGTTGCGTCCCTCGCCCGCTTCGCCCAGGCCATAGCCCTTGATCGTTTTGGCCAGGATCACGGTCGGCTTGCCTTTGCACTCTTGCATCGAGTTGTAGGCGGCAAAGACCTTTTCCGGGTCGTGGCCGCCGCGGCGCAAACGCTTGAGCTTCTCATCCGACAGGTGCGCGACCATCTCCTCCAGCTCGGGATACTTGCCGAAGAAGTGTTCGCGAATATAGCTGCCAGGACTGACGATGTATTTCTGGTATTCGCCGTCGACGACTTCGCCCATGCGTTGCACGAGCAAGCCGGTTTCGTCGCGCCCCAGCAGTTGATCCCAGTCATCACCCCAGATGACCTTGATGACGTTCCAGCCGGCGCCGCGGAAGGCGCCTTCGAGTTCTTGAATGATCTTGCCGTTGCCGCGAACCGGACCGTCCAAGCGCTGCAAGTTGCAGTTAATGACGAAGGTCAGGTTGTCGAGCTTCTCGCGCGAGGCCAGCGTGATCGCGCCCAGCGACTCGGGCTCGTCCGATTCGCCGTCCCCCATGAAGCACCAGACACGCGAATTGCTAGTGTCCTTGATGCCGCGGTCCAGCAGGTACTTATTGAAGCGTGCCTGATAGATGGCCATGATCGGGCCGAGCCCCATCGAGACCGTGGGAAATTGCCAGAAGTTCGGCATCAACCACGGGTGGGGGTAGCTCGACAATCCGCCGCCGGGAGCCAGTTCCTGGCGGAAGTTCGCCAACTGGTTTTCCGTTAGACGCCCCTCCAACAGGGCACGGGCGTAAATACCGGGCGAGGCATGTCCTTGGAAGTAAATCTGGTCCGTCGCGCGGAAGAAGTGGTTGAAGGCCACTTCGTACAGCGTGGCGGCCGACGCGTAGGTCGAGATATGTCCGCCGATGCCGGGATGGTCGCGATTCGCGCGGACAACCATCGCCATGGCGTTCCAGCGAATGATGCTCTTGATGCGGCGTTCAATCTCGCGATTGCCGGGATACACCGGCTGGCGATCGGCCGGAATGCTGTTGATATAGGGGGTCGTATGCGAGAACGGCAGGTCGACCCCGTGCCGGTAGGCCGTCTCGTCCAGAACGGACAGCAGGTAGCGGACGCGCTCCGGACCTTTGGTCGAGAGGACGTACTGGAGCGATTCGAGCCATTCGGCCGTTTCGGCCGGATCCACGTCGCCGCCGCGGGGATTAACGATTTCTGCCTGAGCCATGTAGCCGACCTCCGTGGGAGCACGAACCCGACGAGCGGGATCCGAGATCCTCGTTTCGTTCCTAAAATCTTAGGCCATCATTCGTTCGGTCTCGTCCGGTTGGGCCGTTCTTAGGGCTTGACCGGGGACGCGAGGTGGGCGGGCGATGACGGACCTTACCGAGGGAGCGGCGCGACACGTGCAGGCTGCGAAATCTCCTTCAATGCAAAGGTGTTGCGCTCGACAATCCGGCCCTATTATCGGACCGACCCCCGCGGGCGTAAAGCCCATCGGACCGGGGGAGCCGTCCACGACCATAACGACGGTACGCAAACGTTGGCGAGTATTGCCCTTGTGTACCGCCTGACGGGGCGCGGTTCAAGAGCCGCATTACATTTAAGTCAGCTTGTGCTGGCGGCCATTCGTTCGCGTTCTCTCGCGACTAGTGTTCGGCGAAGAACGTTCGTTCGACATTGCCTCGCAGGACCTGCCGACCGAGGTCGACGGCCCGCTCTTCGCTCCAGCCGCGATCGACGCAGTACCGCTCGGCCAGCACCTTGGCCAGGATGCGCTTGTACATGGCGAACTTCGGCAGGGCGAACTCCAGCTTGTACATGTCGCTGTAGTAGCCGATCTGCTTGGTGCGGGGGACCGCCTCGAGACGGGCCGAGGTATCGTGCTCGATGAACGTCGGCGTGTTCGAGTACCACCAATGCCCATGCGTGACGATGTTCGGAAAGATCCAGCTATAGCTGGCGAGTTCCTGATTCGTGACGCTGGCCAGCACCGAGACCGGAAACACGACCTGCGGAAAAGCATTGAACAGCTCGCGATATTGGATCAACGACACTCGGCTGTCGTAGAGATCCTGCCCCTGATAGACCCCTGCCTGGTAAACGGCCCGATTCACGCCGATCATCAGGTCGAAGGGCAGATGATATTCGGCGCAATGCTCGGCCAGCGTCCAGAAAACGAAATTCGACGCCTCGCGACGGCGCTCGGCCGGCGCGTCAACGCCGTGAGTTTTCAAAGCAGCCAGCGCCACGTCGGCCGCGGCGCCGCTGACCTTGGTCGGTGCGAAATCCGGTGGCAGCGAAATCGCGCACGCCCGGGCCCCGGACCGCTTAAAGTGCTCGAACAGCTTGCCGATCGCCTTGCGCAGTTCGGCCGCCGTGTTGGCCCCCGAGCCCGTGGCTCTTTCGAGCCGGGCTCGCACCTCGGGCTTGCCGAGATGAAATACCAGATCATCCGTGCGCAAACAGGGGACGTAGAGCTTCGTATCGAAGCCCTGTAGCGGATCATCGAAATCATTGGTCAGGAAGACCGCTTCCAGGCGACTCTTTGCGAGCACTTGCGCGGCCCAATCCGGGGCGCGCATTTTCGCGGCCGCCGTGTCATAGAGCGATTCCCAGTTTTCGGTCGTGACTCGATCGGCCGAAAAGCCTAACAGCTCGCGGGCCATCTCGACGAGCCAACTGTATTGAATCGTGTTGTCGAGCGGTGCCAGGTTCTCGACGAGCCGGCGCACTTTTTCTTTCGGATCGAGCCCCGGTTCTTCGATCTGCGCCTTGGGCATGCCGGCTGAGTGGGCCAGTTCGGTGTAGTAGTGATAGCCCAGCACGTCGGCCAGCGTGGTCGAGGCCGGCGCGTGAGGATTGATATGCGTGTGGGGATCGACCAGGACCAATTGGTCCAGTTCGGCGAAAAGTCGCTGGCGCAGGGCGTCGGACATGATGCGTGTCTCTCAGGGGATATTGCTGACGCGGTCATATATAGCATTCTCGTAATGTCCGCAAAACATGCTGTGACTTCGCCGCCGCGACCGGTTTATGATGACGGCAGTGCCTTCGCCATCAATGTCGCGAGGTCCTCGGATGTCCAGAATACGCCCGCGTGCAACGAAACTGAGCGTATGCGTGGCTACGTTCGCTGGTGTGGTGGCCCTCGCACTTTCACTGCAGGCGAACCGCTGCTCCGCCGCCGACAAAGATCGCGCTGCGGATCGGATAACCGCGAGGCTCCAAAAAAAGGTGGCCGCGCTAAAGCTTGAATCCACAGAGAAATCGCTCGAACGTCTGTGCTTGATGGATTACGAGTGGGAGTTCGAGCAAAACGAAACCATCACGTTGGCCTTACCGCTACGATCCCATCACGGGACGGATGACATCTATCTCCTTATGCGCCTGCGCCGTATTCGAAAAGCATACCAAGAACTGGCCGTGATGCCGAAGCTGCGGGCGAGCATGCTGATCCAGGAGCAACTGCAAATAGCGCTGAAGGAGTACAACCTGCTCTATGAGGATTGCCTTGAATCCTATGATCCAGGTTTGACGCTCGATCAACGAAGGCGCATGGGCCCGCAGTTTGTGACGTCCGACGACGGCAATGTCAAGCACGCCACGTTGATAGGCCGTAGATATCAGGTATTGGGGCTGGTTCTCTTGGCCGGAAATTTGCAACTGCCAAGGCTGAGTGGCGATGTCCAATCCGTTGCGAGGCGAGCGATCCGCCAGTACGAGGAGATGAGTATCGCGAAGCAGTACAGCAAGGCGATTAGGGTCTGGATCATCACGCGCGGCAGCTTATACAGCCCCGACACTTTGGCCCTTGGCATGATCGGCACTGCCGCGGACGGGAATTCGTCGGGCGGCGATTCGCCGATTGTTTCGAAGTACCAGCGCAAGATAGGGAGACTCGAAGTTGACCCTTTTGATTCCTTGTGGCAGCGGTTCGAGCCGCGCGACGCAAATGAAAATCTGGTCAAACTGCAATACTGCTCTGACACGTCAGAGGATGACCTGCGGGCGATCTTAAATGCTGTCACCCCGCAATAAGTGACGAGCTCAAAGGGGTGCCGTCGACGCGCCCTGACAAACTCCGGCTTCGCTTTTCTCGGTGATAGCACCGGTCAATCGGTCTTGACCCAATCGTCGCCTTTGGAGGATAGTTGCCGCCGCTTGGGGCAGTAGTAACCGGGACCCTGCGCGCCCATAGGTTGAAAGTCGGGCCATCCTGCGGCGTCATAACGCGCGATAGTTTTTGACATCATGGAAAAGGTGGACCAATGCCCAGCCTGACTGCTGAATTGGGGCGCGCGGTAAACAATGCTCACCGCAGCATCGTGCGCGCTAGCTGGCGTCTCGGACGCGGGGTACGCGTTCCGCACCGCAACGACTTTCCTTACTTGCTCAATTACTTCGGCCTTGCTGGCGAAGGGGTTGAAGTCGGCACTTGCCGAGGAACGTACGCGCACCGGCTATTGAGCGGCTGGAACGGAAAAATGCTGCATTGCGTCGACCCGTGGCGAGATTTCACGGCCGAGAGCAGTTACGTCGATCGGGACAATGTCACGCAGGCCGAGCAAGATCAGCGGTACGCCGAGACGCAACGTCGGTTGGCGCGTTTCCGCGGCCGTCACCATCTGCATCGACTGACGTCTCTTGAAGGTTCGACGTTGTTCGGCAATCGTGAACTCGACTTCGTCTATATCGACGCCCAGCATCATTACGAAGCGGTCTGCGAAGACCTGGCGTGCTGGGCGCCCAAGGTACGCCCAGGCGGCTTCCTGGCCGGCCATGATTACATCGATCAACTGCGCGTCGAGGGACAGTACGGTGTAAAGTGCGCCGTTGACGAGTGGGCGGCCGAGCGCGGCCTGCCCGTATGGATCTCCGAAGAGCCGGACTTTCCTTCCTGGTTCGTTCACCTGCCCGGCTAAGGCCGCCTCTCTGATTTCGGGCGGGGCCGTAGATGGGGCACCCGGCGGTTCCTCTCTCCACTTCCCATCGACTCGCCCGTATGGGGCATAACCGTTAAAAAGCCCGCTTGTCTGCTGTCACATTGCGCAAGCGGCGGTTGATTTGTCGGTTCTACCGGCACTCTTGCCGCAAATCCCATCGACCGGCGGCTTGGATGGCTTGCGCGAAGCGGGTAGGATCGACCTCTGGTCCCCCCTGGGCGATTCTTCAATCGCTCGACGTTTCTCCGCTCGATTCCGCTAGCGAACCGGTCGAAGCCCCGCATGTACAACCGACTTGGCGAGTTCGTGGCGCGACACTGGTTGGCGATCATCGTCGTCTGGGCCGCACTCGTTCCCACGGTTCGCTGGATTGCGCCGGCTTGGGACGCGGTGACCAACGACGGCGATCTGGCCTATTTGCCGGCGCGCATGACGACTGTGCGCGCCGAGCACTTGATGGAACAGGCCTTTCCGCACAATCGTGCGAAGAGTCAATTCGTGGTCGTCTTCGAGCGCGAGAGCGGGCTCACGCCGCAAGATCGCGCCACGGTCGAACACGTGGCCGCCTGGTTCTCGGGCGAGAACGATCACGAGCTGCCGGTCATCAGCGTCGTCACGCCCAAGAGTGAAGTCGTGGGGCGCCGACTTGTCAGCCCTGACGGTAAGGCGGCGCTCGTGATGGTGAATCTCGGGCGCGAGTTCATGACCTTCGCCAATATCGCCAGCCTGGAACACATCGAAAAGAAGCTGGACGACGTTCGCCAGGAGTCCGATTTTCCCGCCGGTTTGGAGATGGGCATATCGGGCTCGGCAGCGATTGGCGGCGACATGCTGGCCGCAGCCGAAGACAGCATCCGCAATATTGAACTGGCGACCGTTATCCTGGTGGTTGTGATCCTCTTGGTGGTTTATCGGGCGCCGCTGCTGACGATCATCCCCTTGGCCGCGATCATGATCTCGGTCGTGATCGCGATGGGATTGGTCGCGCTGTTGTCGCAACTTGGCACCGTGCCCGGCTTCGAGTGGTGCCATTACAAGATCTTCAAGACGACGAAGATTTTCGTCGTCGTGGTGCTGTTCGGTTCGGGGACTGACTACTGCCTGTTTCTCATTGCGCGCTATCGGGAAGAGCTCGAGCGCGGACTGGACCATCATCGTGCCGTGGCCGCGGCGGTGTCGCATACGGGCGAGGCCGTGGTCGCGAGCGCCCTGACGGCGATCGTCGGGCTGGGAATGATGTTCTTTGCCGATTTCGGCAAGTTCTCGAATAGCGGGCCGACGATTGCGATATCTCTCTTCGTGACGCTGCTGGCCTGCCTGACGCTGGCGCCCGCGGTGTTGCGTGCGACGGGGCGACTGGTGTTTTGGCCGTCTGACGTCCAGGCTTTGCCCGCGGCACGCCGCGATCATGATGGCCGGGCGATCGAAAGCGGCTTTTGGAGTTGGCTGAGCGGCCTGATCATGGCGCGGCCTGCGACGATCCTGATCGTCAGCATCGCGGCGCTCGCTCCCTTGGCCTGGGTCGGCTACCGCGACGTGACGATCAGCTACAACCTGGTGCGCGAGTTGCCGAGCGATCGCGCCAGTGTCATCGGCACCGCGATGGTGCGCCGGCACTTCCCGGCCGGCGAGACCGGTCCGATCACGTTGCTGGCGAATCAACAGAACGGCGCCTTTAACACGCCCGAAGGCGAGCGCAACATCGCGCTGCTGACCCGCTTTCTGTATGACATCGACGGCGTGGAAAGCGTGCGCAGCATCACCGAACCGCTGGGAGACGAGCCGGGTTCGGCCAGCACTCCGCTCACGGCCGCCGGGCGACGCAAGCTCGCGGCCCGCAAACATCCGCGCAGCCAGGCGTTGTATCTGACGCAGGAGCCGGACCTCGCGGGACAGGTGACGCGGCTGGATATCGTGACGCGCTACGAACCGTTCTCGCGCGAAGCCGCGAATCTGGTCGAAACGATCAACGGACAGATGCTGGAGTTCTCGCGCGACGAGACGAGCCCTTGGCATGGAGCGGAGTTCGATTTCTCGGGCCCTACGGCCGGCACGCGCGACCTGCGTGCCGTTACCGATTCGGACCAGCAATTAATCCAGCGTCTGGTCTGCCTGGCCGTGTATTGCGTGCTGATCGTGATTGTGCGGCGTCCGTTGATCTCGATCTATCTCGTCCTCTCGGTGCTGTTCACTTATTACGTGACGATGGGGGCGACGGAATTGATCTTCCGCTGGGCCTATGTCGACTTTGATGGCCTGGACTGGAAGGTGCCGCTGTTTTTGTTCGTGATCCTGGTGGCGATCGGCGAGGATTACAATATTTACCTGATCACGCGCGTGATCGAAGAGCAGCGCCAGCGCGGCCTGCTGGGCGGCCTGCGCGCGGCCGTGGTCCGCACCGGCGGGATCATCACCAGTTGCGGCGTCATCATGGCCGGCAGCTTCATCTCGATGATCACTGGAACGCTGCGCGGGATCGTCGAACTCGGTTTCGCCCTGTCGCTGGGCGTCTTGCTCGACACGATCGTCGTAAGGCCGATTCTGGTTCCCGCCTTTCTGGCCCTGTGGTGGCGGCGTGATCGTGCCAAGGCGTCGGACGTCTCGCCTCGCGAGCGCAGCCCTCGCGCGGTCGCCTCGACCAACGGTCATAATGGCGCGCATGCGAGTGAGTCCGCGCCCGTAAGTACGGGCGACTCTAATTCTCGCTAATTTAGTTAGTCGCGTTGAAGACGTGGGCGTGTGGGAATGCTGGCAGTCGCGTCATGCGTTGCCTGTGGCCTCGGGCAATGCGCCGGTCACTCATTTTTCGTGCTTTTTTTTGCAACCGAATTGCAAACATCCAATTACGTCTTATTATTCGGGTTCCGCCGGTGCGGGCCGGCATTTGGTTTGCGTATTAACTCGATTTGCTTTTTGCCCGGGCCATTCGATCTCCGCCCACGCTATCGCGGTGGCGGACCGGTGCGAGAACCCCGGTGCAAGTCGATCTCTCCTTCTGGTTCTACGAAGCGAAAGGAGCCAACATGAAGCCCAAAGAAGTTCTGGCGTTGTGTCGCGAGAAGGACGTCAAGGCAGTCGACCTGCGGTTCATGGATTTTCCCGGCATTTGGCAGCACTTCACCATCCCGGTGAACAAGCTGGACGAAGACGTCTTCGAGGACGGCCTGGGGTTCGACGGCTCGAGTATTCGTGGTTGGCAAGCGATCAACGAGAGCGACATGATCCTGGTGCCGCAGCCCGAGACGGCGGTGCTGGATCCTTTCACGACGTTGCCCACGATCTCGATGATCTGCAACATTCAGGATCCGATCACGCGCGAAGACTACTCGCGCGATCCGCGCAACGTAGCTCGCAAGGCTGTCAATTACCTGAAGAGCACCGGCATCGCGGACACGTGCTACATCGGCCCCGAGGCTGAGTTCTTCGTCTTCGACGACGTGCGTTTCGACGCCCGCGCCAACGAAGCCTACTACCACCTGGACAGCATCGAAGGCGAATGGAACCGCGGCCGCGTCGAGAATCCGAACCTGGGCTACAAGCTGCGTCACAAAGAGGGATACTTCCCGGTCCCTCCGGCGGATCAATTGATGAACGTCCGCAACGAGATGATGCAGACGATGATCGACTGCGGCATGGACGTCGAGGCCCAACACCACGAAGTAGCCACGGCCGGCCAATGCGAGATCGACCTGCGATTCCAGAGCCTGGTGCGAATGGCCGACCAGATGTGCTTGTATAAGTACATCATCAAGAACGTCGCCAAGAAGTACAACAAGACCGTGACGTTCATGCCCAAGCCCCTGTTTGGCGACAATGGGTCGGGCATGCACACGCATATCTCGTTGTGGAAGGGGAGCGAGCCACTGTTTGCCGGTAGCGGTTACGCGGGCCTGAGCGAGATGGCTCTGTATGCTATCGGCGGCTTGCTGAAGCACGCGCCGGCGATCCTGGCCTTCAGCAATCCCACCACCAACAGCTACAAGCGTTTGGTGCCCGGCTACGAGGCACCAGTCAACCTGGCTTACTCGCAGCGCAATCGGTCGGCCTCGTGCCGCATTCCGATGTATAGCGCCAGCCCCAAGGCCAAACGCGTCGAGTTCCGTTGCCCCGATCCCAGCTGCAATCCTTACCTGGCCTTCTCGGCCATGTTGATGGCCGTGATCGACGGCATTCAAAACAAGATTGCTCCAGGCCAGCCGCTCGACAAGGACATCTACGACCTGTCGCCTGAGGAACTGGCCGAAGTGCCCAAGACGCCCGGCTCGCTGGACGAAGCGCTCGCGGCGCTTAAGGCCGACCACGAGTACTTGCTGCGCGGCGACGTGTTCACCGAGGACGTCATCAGCACCTGGATCAATTACAAAACCGAGAAGGAAGTCGACGCCATGCGGCTGCGTCCCCATCCTTACGAGTTCTGCCTGTACTACGACATCTAAAACCAACGAGTCATGGTATGCGCGACTCTTGGGCCCTTCCGTCAAGGACGGGCGTTCGCTTGACTCTCATCGCCGGGTTGGTAGTTTGACTGCCAACCCGGCGTTTTTTCTTTTAGAAACAGGTAATCATTCGCGATGGCCATTACCGCTGTAACGCTCGACAAGCTCCGCCAGTTCGATACACCCACGATTTGCAACGTCATTGAATTGTTCGATGTGATCCCGCGCAACCGCGGTTATATGGACGGGCGGATCAAGTCCTGCTTCCCCGAGCTGCCGCCGATGGTTGGCTTTGCCTGCACGACCGCCTTCCGTAGCGATGCGGCGCCGACCGGTGGCGACGCCTACGGTTCGATGGAAAAGCAACTGGAAACATTTGCAGACCTGCCCGGCCCGGCCGTGGTCGTCTTTCAAGACCTGGACGATCACGCCGTGGCAGCCACGTTCGGCGAGATCATGTGCTCGACCTATCAGGCTTACGGCTCAGTGGGCTTGATCACCAGCGGGGCCGGCCGCGACCTGGACCAGGTCCGTGCGATTCGCTACCCGGTCTTCACCGGCGGCACGATCTGCTCGCACGGCTACTGCCACATGCTGCACATCGGCGTGCCGGTGCGCGTGGGGGGGCTGATGGTTTCGCAAGGCGACTTGCTGCACGGCGATACCAACGGCGTGACGAGCATTCCCACGAAGATCGCCGCGGCCGTGGCCGATCTTTCGGCCGAGTTCGTGGCCGCCGAGAAAATCATTCTTGATTATCTTCGCTCGACCGGTGCAAAAACCGTGGCCGGCTACACCGCCGCGCGCCAGGAATACGGCGCCGTGATCACAAAGCTGACCGAAAAGGCCAAGGCTAACCGGTAAAGTTTCATTAAGCTTTGACGGTCGTCGTGGTAATCCGCCCGTCGCGCACTTGGGGCGAATAGCCCGTGGTGAATTTGTCGCCAGTGTGCGCAAGAATGCAGCGGCGAATCGCACACAAATCTAACTTGACGCTGACGATACTCGAACGCGGCGCCTCTATAGTGTCGGGCGTCGGCTTGATCGTCACCCTCGATCTACGCCTGACCTTTTGGAAGTGCGACGCGTTCCGGGGAGTGTGTCAAGCGCCATTGATTCCCGCATCTTGAGCGGACACGCCGTCAGCTTCGGCTGTCGAAAAACAAACCGTCGCACCGCCAACATTTCTCCCGCGCCGCCACCAGGTTGCTTCTCGGAGCGACCTGGTGGCATTCTTTTTGCGCTCGCCGGTTTGGGATTGCGTCGAGAGCATGCCGTGTTGGGGGGCGGGCGTCTCGCCCGCCATCATTGCGTTGATGCACGCTGCACATGAAAGCGCGACGCAAGAATGAGGTCGTTCGAAAGGCGGGCAAAGTCGCGTCAATTTCAGGAAATGCGAATCGAACGCAAATCGGAAAGAGAAGGAGATCAAGGCGGGCGGGACGCCCGTCCCCCACGGAGTCACCTACGGTGTGACGTACGTCGTGCCCATTGCATCATCGATGCGGCGCACAAGGGCCCAGTCGTCCTTGTAGCGCACGGGCACGAACGATGTGACCCCTGATGGCGCAAATTCTCGTTCGAGTCCGGTACCAGACCAGTTGAAGTCTTTGAACGTTCGCGTCACTTTTTCGGCGAGTTCTGGGGCCAGGTTATGGACGTAACCGAGCGAAGCCGGCGGGAATCGTTCCGACTCGTAGATCACGCGATATTTCGAATCATCGATTTCGCCGCGTGATGTGGCCCGGGCCAGCATGTCGCTGGCCGTGGGAGCCGCCTGATATTTGCCGCTGGCAATTCCCTGGATTGACGCGTCGTGTCCGTAGGTGAACGCCCACTCGAAGTCGCGCTGCGGCAACAAGTCAAAGTCGTTCATCAACAGCACCAGCGGCGCCTTGTAACCGGAGTTGCTTCCGGGCTCTGTCAGGGCCAACCGCTTGCCACGCAGGTCGGTCACGCTTTTGATCGGGCTCCCGGTCGGGACGATGATTTTCACCGTGTAGCCAAACGTCCCCTTGGCGTCACCCAGCGTGAAGACCGGCACGAAACCGCACTGATTGACGGCCGCCGGCACGTTACCTGTGTTGACGCCCGCGATGTGCAAGCGTCCCTCGCGCAGCGCGTCCAACTGTTCCTTGATCGAAGCGAGATCCAGGTACTCGACCTTCTTACCGGTGTTCGAAGCGAGCGCCGCGACAAATTCTTGCCAGGCCGCGTGCTGCCGGTCGGCATCGTCGCCACCGACATAAGAAAAATAGAGCGTGTCAGGCGAGACGCACTGGGCGGGATCATTCGGCGCGTCGGCGACCAGATCAGCATTCGCATCTCGGAAGCGATCGTTCAGCCGGTTCTTGGTGGGCTTGGCGAGTCCCAGCGTTCCCAGCAGCATGCGCTCCCCTTGGGCCTGGGCGTCCGATTCGTAGGCCCGATACTTGTAGGCGAGGAACGCAAGGGCGGCGACAAACACAGGGAGCAGCACGATCGTTACGCGTTTGATCGAGAACCCGGGCGCCGCTTGAGAAGGATCGAAACTGGGCATAGAGAGTCACCGTGACGCGAATTGAGGGAAATCGTCATGGTGCAGCGTAAAACCGGCGGCCGACATTTCAAGCGTTGCACAAAGAACTAGCGCAAGGCTAACAGAAACCTAGCAATTAGCTCTGAAAACTCGTCGCCGCTCGCTCATTCAATATGCGCCAGCCCAGCGGTCACACAGCGATGCGAGTGTCGACTATCAATGGGGGGCGGGCGTCTCGCCCGCCTTGACGAATTACTACTTACTACACACGTGAAAGCACAGCGCAAGAAGAAGATCGTTCAAAGGCGGGCGGGACGCCCGCCCCCCCAGGGCAACTCAATGCGCGCCTGCGTGACTGAATTGCCAACATTCGCTTGATCCACAAAGGCCGGCGGCGACTGGATTGTGCGCGATGTACCACAGCGTCGCTTCAAAATGATCGAGGTCTCGAATGTAGCGGTCAAAATAGTCGTCCTGCCAAAAGGCTCCCGAGCGGCCCAAAACCGCGTTTGCCTGTTTCGCCGAGTACGACTTCCACGCTCCCACGATTTTTGCCAGCGAGTGGCCGCTCATCGGTGTGAATAGTAAATGCACATGGTTGGGCATCACGACCCAACCATGGATGATATAGCGGACGTTGTCGAAGAATTGCAGCGACTCTTGCACGACCGATGCAACTCGTTCGTCACGCAACCAACATTCGCCGGCGCCTGCGTCGAGATAGGACTCGATGCGGCTGTGAAATTCTTCCGCGGATAGCAGTCCGTTGTACAATCGTTCGCGCCAAGCGATCAGCTTCTCCTGCGGCAAGGTTCCCTGCAGCCGAAAGGTAACAAACTGCGGAAACGCACCGCCGTCGAAATGCGGCGGATGCTGTACGCCGCGGCGATACCAGCCCTTGGGTGACGCCTTCTCGTGCGACATAGGGTCACACAGTGATCGAGGTTTCGGCTATCAATGGGGGGCTGGCGTCTCGCCCGCCTTGACGAATTACTACTTACTACACACACGAAAGCACAGCGCAAGAAGAAGATCGTTCAAAGGCGGGCGGGACGCCCGCCCCCCAGTCGTTTATTTGGGTGCCATGCGGATGGCGCCGTCGAGGCGGATGGTTTCGCCGTTGAGCATCACGTTCTCGGCGATGTGACGCACCAGTGCCGCGTACTCGGTAGGCTCGCCCAAGCGGGGCGGAAAGGGGACTTGCGCGCCAAGCGATTTCTTGGCTTCCTCAGGCAAGGCGGCCATCATCGGCGTGTTGAATAGGCCTGGCGCGATCGTGACGACGCGAATGCCCAGCTTGGCGAACTCGCGCGCGATCGGCAGCGTCATGCCCACGACGCCCCCTTTTGATGCCGAGTAAGCCGCCTGGCCGATCTGCCCGTCGAACGCGGCGACGCTGGCCGTGTTGACGATTACGCCGCGCTCACCATCGGCCAGCGGCTCAGCCTGTGAAATTGCCGCGGCAGCCAAACGAATCACGTTGAAAGTGCCGATCAAATTGATTTGGATCACGCGCGAAAAGACGCTCAGGTCATGCACGCTGTCGCGCCCCAGCACGCGCGCCGCGATACCGATGCCGGCACAATTCACCGCGCCGCGCAGATTGCCGTAGCTGCGAACGGCCTCGTCGACGGCCGCCTGCACGCTGGCCTCGTCGGTGACGTCGGTCTTAACGAAACGAGCCGCCTTTCCGATTTCGGCAGCCAAGCCCCGGCCCGCCTCTTCGTTCACATCGGCAATGATGCAATTGGCGCCGGCGCGAACCAATTCGCGAACGGTCGCCGCGCCCAAACCCGATCCACCGCCGGTCACTAGAAACGTCGCGTCTTTGAGTTGCATGGGGATAATAGTCGGTATTCAGTAGTTGGTAGTCAGTAGAGGAAGTTGGCAGAAGGCAGCCGGCAATGGGAAGTTGAGAGTAAGGCGCCTCGAACGCTGGGCGACTCAAACGACTGTCGTCCGGCTCGTAACTACCTGCTTCCCTCTGCCGACTGCCGGCTTTACATCACAGTCGTTCAATGATCGTGGCCGTGGCCATGCCGTGGCCGATGCACATGGTTTGCAGGCCCAAGCGTCCGCCGGTGGCTTCTAGGCCAGTGAGCATCTTGGCCATCAGTCCGGCACCGGTGGCACCCAACGGATGCCCGTGTGCGATTGCGCCTCCCCACGGATTGACGCGTTCCATCTTCGGCTTCAATTCCTTGGCCCAGCCGAGGACGACCGATGCGAACGCTTCGTTGATTTCGAACCAGTCGATGTCGTTGATCGTCAGCCCCGCTCGCTTCAGCGCTTTGACCGTAGCGGGAATGACGCCGGCCAGTTGCAACGTGGGATCATCTCCCACGGCGACGCGGGCCAGGAAGCGGGCCCGCGGCTTTAGTCCGTCGGTCAGGGCCACTTCGCGATCGGCCACGAGCACGGCCGCGGCACCGTCGGAAACCTGGCTGCTGTTGGCGGCCGTGACCACGCCGCCCCCATCCGGGCGAAACACTGTAGGCAGCGCGGCGATCTTCGCAGCATCGATCACTTCGCGAATTCCCTCATCGCGCGTGAGAGTGATCTTGTTGCCTGCGCCGTCGATGCCGTCGGTTGGCAGGATTTCCTTGTTGCGGTGTTCCTTGGCGGCCACGGCGGCACGGCGATGACTTTCCATCGAGAAAGCATCGACGTCCTGGCGCGAGAGCTTGTACTTGTCCGCCATGCGTTCGGCACTTTCACCTTGATGGATCAGGTCGAAGCGCTCGAACAACAGCGGATTCAACTTATCGAGTGTGCCGACGTCGCTGAACATGGGAGCCCGAGTCATGTGTTCGACCCCGGCGCCGATCGTGTAGGCGGCATCGCCTGCGCCGATGGCCTGGGCGGCGAAATGAATGGCCTGCTGCGCCGATCCACACATCCGGTTCAATGACACGGCCGGCACTTCGACCGGGAAGCCGGCCAACAGCACACCCAAGCGACCGACGTTCGCACCTTGTTCGCCGGCTTGCGTTACGCAGCCGGTCACGACGTCTTCGATTTTCGCAGGGTCGACACCGGTGCGATCGGTCAGCCCACGCAAGGCCAACGACAGCAGCACATCGGGACGAATCTCACGAAACGCGCCCCCTTTGCGACCGAACGGGGTGCGCACGGCGTCGATAATAACTGGTTGAGGCATGACGATACTCCTTCACAAAACGCGCCAGAATTGTATTCACGCCTGCCGCGGCTCGCAGCAGGACCTACACCACCGCCACACCACGCTGAATTTCCAACCGCACGTAATTCTAGGCACCGCTGGTCAAGCCGGGCGTTGTTACGCCGATGCTTGCTGCTTTTCGCCCGCCGCGGCTGCCGCACCGTTTGTCTTGTAATAGTCGCGAAATTGCTCGCGCAGGGCCGACTTCAGGAACTTGCCGGCCGAGGTGCGCGGGATCTCGGCCACGAACTCGACATTTTCGGGCAACCACCATTTGGCAAAGCTCGGCGCCAGGAACGCGATTAGCTCCTCGGGACTCGCCTGCTTGTTCGGCTTCAGTACGACCACGGCCAAGGGCCGCTCGGCCCACTTCGGATGCTCGACCGGCACGACGGCCGCTTCGGCCACGGCCGGATGCCCCATCAGGGCATTCTCGAGCGCCACGGAGCTGATCCACTCACCGCCCGACTTGATCACGTCTTTCGCTCGGTCCTGCAATTGAATGCTGCCATCGGGAAAGATAGCCACGATGTCGCCGGTCCGGAACCAACCGTCATCGGTGAACGAGGCGGCCCCCTCAGGGCATTCGTAATAGCTGCTGGCAATCCAGGGCCCGCGTACTTCCAACTCGCCCATCGTTTGCCCATCGCGCGGGATCAGACCGTTTTCGTTGCGGCCGCGCACTTCGACCAGCGGCACCGGGCGCCCCTGCTTCGAGCGGAAGGCGTACTTCTCCTTCACGCACTTCTCTTCCATGCGCGCCGGCAAATTGGCGATCGTTCCCATGGGGCAAAGCTCGGTCATGCCCCAGGCGTGAACAATGTTCAAGTTATGCCGTTCTTGGAAGCCCTGAATCATGCTCGGCGGCGCGGCCGATCCCCCCACCACCATCGCCCGCAGCGACGTCAGATCGAAGGCCTTCGGATTATCGTCAAGGATTTGCAGGATGCCGAGCCAGATCGTCGGCACGCCGGCGGTCAGCGTGACGCGCTCGGCTTCGACTTGTTCGAGCAAGCTACGCGGATCGAGGTGCGGTCCGGGGAAGACCTGCTTCGCGCCGACCATCATGCAGGCGAACGGCAGCCCCCAGGCGTTGGCGTGGAACATCGGCACCACGGCCTGCACCACGTCACGTTCGCACACGCCCTGCGTGTCGGCCAATCCGTTAACGACCGAATGCAGCACGATGGCGCGATGCGAGGCTAGCACGCCCTTGGGCTTGCCGGTCGTGCCCGAGGTGTAGCACATGGCGGCGGCTTGCCGCTCGTCGAGATCCGGATACTCGAACTTCGCCGGATCCTCGGCTGCTAGCAATTCTTCGTAATTCAGTACACCTGCCGGCAACGGGGCGCCGGCCGTGGGAATCACGACGATGTGCTCGAATGGCACCTGGTCCTTGAATTTCTCGAACAGGGGCCACAGCACATCGTCGACCAGTACGATCTTGTCTCCCGCATGCCCGGCGATGTACGTCAGGTCGTTGGGGTGCAATCGGAGGTTGAGCGTGTGCAGGACGCCCCCGCACGAGGGAATGCCGAAATAGGCTTCCAGATGCTGATAATGGTTCCAAGAGAACGTGCCGACGCGATCGCCGTTCTCCACACCCAAACGCTTGAGCGCGAGCGACAAGCGCTTGGTGCGTTCGATCATGTCGGCGTACGTATAGCAATGTCGATTCTTGTTCGGCAGCCGCGATACGACCTGCCGATCGTAATACATCTGCTCCGCCCGGCGCAGCATGGTGGGGATCGTCAACTGGTAGTCCATGATCAAGCCGTTCAGCATGCAATCCCCCTCACAGCGCAAGATGTTCCCGCTTGGAAATGAGCCGTCGACACGAGAGACAGATGACTTAGCAACCGGGGCTGCCTCAGCGCGCACCCCACGCTACCCGTCGCATGGCAATCGTTGATGGTATTCGCGACCTTGGGCCTGCCGTCGTTTTAGATAACGCAGGCGAACGACGGCCCCCTCGGCCGGCACCCAGGCCGATATTGTAGTGCGCCGCGCGCGCCGACCACAACATGCGTCGGCCCGGAACTTTATGGCCGGGAGGCCAGGTAACAGTCGAGCGCCAATACGGCCGCCATCGACTGACGTAGCATGTTGCGCAAAGGCCGCTCGGCCTGAAAGCCGTACCGGAAGGGATGAGTACCCTACAACCGGCATAATGTTGCCAAGGCAACCGCACCGCGTGATGCTGCGAATCTTCCGAGCGCGGGGCATTGTGGCGACCCCCGCGCGGCGGGCGTAGAATCAAAGAACCGGCCCGTTAGGGGATGATGCTGCCTTGGCGCGGTCGGGCATTTCCGAGGCACTCGTTTTCATGGTGGCCTGTTCCGTGGGCCCTACGGCAATCCGCGGTGACGTCGGCAGGAAGCCCCGCAAATATCTCAGCCGCAAGCGATCGATCGATGAATCAAGCAGTCCTCACGTTCCTGCCGGCCTTGCTGCTGTTGGCCCAGGTCACGGCGCGGGCGGACGATCTGGCGCCCACGGTGACCAAGCTGGTCCGCCAGCTCGACGCGTCGGAAAAAACTCGCCGCGAGGATGCCGAGCAGCAATTGCTCAAGCTCGGCCCGGCGGTGCTTCCCCTGTTGCCATCGGCCGAGGACGGCAGCGCGGAGGTCAAGCTGCGGCTAGCCCGCGTTCGCACGCAACTAGAAACGCTGCGCGGCGAGCAAGAGGTGAAGGCCAGCGAGCTAACCCTCTCAGGCACAGCAATTCCGCTATCCGAAGTGATCGCGGCGATTGAAAAGCAAACCGGCAACAAGCTGGTCGACTTTCGTCGCGACTTCGGTCAGCAGCCGGATAAGAAGACGTTCGATCTCACGTTCGACAAAACGCCGTTCTGGTCCGCCTTCGACCAAATTCTCGATCAGGGGGGCCTGACCATTTATTCCTATGCCGGCGTGCCGGGACTGGCTCTGGTCAACCGGTCGGGCAACGAGCTTCCGCGTCACGATCGTGGTATCTACACCGGCGCGTTCCGCGTCGAGGCGACCGAAGTTTCGGCCAAGCGCGATCTGCGCGACGCGACTGGCCAGGCATTGAAACTCGACGTCGAGGTCGGCTGGGAACCGCGACTGGCGCCCATCGCGATCACGCAAGCGGCTGAATCGGTGACGGCCATTGGCGACAACAACGAAAAGCTGGGCGCGGCCCCCAATGGCGAGTTCGAAGCCACGGTCAATCCCGGCGATGCGACGGCGAGCATGCCGCTGACGTTTTCGCTACCGTCGCGCGATATGAAGAAAATCACCAGCTTGAAGGGGAGCTTTTCTGTGATGCTTCCCGGCCAGGTCGAGACGTTTCGCTTCGAGAAGCTGACCTCGGGCGCGCCGATCGAGCAGCGCAAAGGGGCCGTGAAAGTGATTCTCGAGCAAGCGCGCAAGAACAACGACATCTGGGAGATCCGCGTGCGCGTGGTATTCGATTCGCCGGGCAAGGCGCTCGAGTCGCATCGCACTTGGATTCTGCACAACGAAGCGGCGCTCGAAACGCCAGGTAAAGAATCGATTAATTTCGCCGGCTTGGAAACGACCCGGCAAGCCGACAACGAAGTCGGTGTCGCGTATTTGTTCGATGTGCCCGACATTGCGGACCACACTTTCATCTACAAAACACCGACGGTGCTGATGAACGCCGCGGTGCCTTATGAGTTGCACGACGTCGCGCTGCCTTAGGCTGGTGGCGATGCGAACGACATACCGAGAAGCATTCGCTGCAGCTGGCGAGCGGAAATAGAGACAATGGCAGGTAGAGAAATGGCATTGAGAACGATGACGGGAAGAATCGGACTGTGTGCGGCATTGGTCGCCTTCGGACTGGCGCCGGACGCGGCGCTCGCCCAGGCTGAACGGGTGCGCGACGAATTGCTGGCCGTGGCGGCGCTGCCGTCGCCGGGAATCGTCGTGGCGACCGTCGATGACAAACCGATTGATAGCGCCGAGGTGAATCGGCTGGTGAAGCAAACGCTGCGCGGCCGCCCGGCCAGCAAGGCGGCGCTCTCGGCGCTCGAAGCCCAGGCATTGGAAACCGTGATCAGCCGCCGACTGATTAATAACTTCCTCGACAAGCAGAAGGTCACGGCTTCGGAATCAGAAATCGACAAGGTGCTGGCCGAGCGGCAGAAATCGCTCCGCAAATCCGACGGCGATCTGGCCGACATTCGCGGGCAGATGGGTTTGACCGAGGCGACCTACCGCGACGAGATCAAGTGGGAAGTGCGGTGGACAAAATTCCTGCGGAAGGCCATCACTGACGACACGTTGGAGAAGTACTTCGAAGCGCATCGCAAGGAATATGACGATACCGAGCTGCGCGTTTCGCACATCGTGCTGCGCCCGGACGGCGATCTCGATCCCGAGGAAATCGACCGGCTCACGGCGCAGGCCGAGCGAATTCGCAACGAAATCGTCGGCGAGATTATCACCTTCGAGGCGGCTGCCAAAAAATACTCGAGCGGCCCGAGCCGGCAGAAGGATGGCGATCTCGGTTTCATCACCCGCAATGGGATCATGCCCGAGGAGTTTTCGAAAGCCGCGTTTGCACTCGACAAGGGAGCCATCAGCACTCCCGTCACAACTCACCTGGGAGTGCATCTGATCACTTGCACGGATATCAAGCCGGGCGATAAGACCTGGCGCGATGTGCGGCGTGAAATTCAGCCCGCCGTCACGCAAGAGGTCTTCAAGCAGCTCTCGGCCTCGCTGCGTGGGTCGGCGAAAATCGAATACACTGGCGCCATCGCGCACTTGAATCCGGAGAATGGCGAGCTGGTGAAATCAACTACGGAAGCCGACGAAGCAAAGGCCGCGATCGACAAGGCCGGCAAGTAGCGCACTGATTGCCGGCGAATCGCCGAAGCCGCCCCCACAAGATCGCGCTACACGCGTATCGAAACGCGTTGCTTGCCGCGATCACTTCTCGATCAAATCACGCAACCGCCCCAGGTTGATCACGTCCAGCTCGACACCGTCGACCAGCCCCTTGGGCGTCTCGAGGTACATCGGCACGCGGCGAAAGCGGTTGTCGTTCAGCAAGAAGCGGAATGGCTCGAGCCCCAGGTGCCCCTCGCCGATCGCGGCATGTCGGTCGACCCGCGAGCCCAGTTCGCGTTTGCTGTCGTTGAGGTGAAAGGCCTTTACTAGTTTGACGCCGACCGTTTGGTCGAGCGCTTTCATCGTGGCCTGATAGTCTTCTTTCGTTCCCAGCGGATAGCCCGCGGCCAGCGTGTGGCAAGTGTCGATGCACACGCCCAGCCGGTCAGGATCCTTGACGCCGTCGATGATCGTGGCCAGATGCTCGAATTTCCAGCCCAGGCAGGATCCCTGGCCGGCGGTATTTTCGAGCAAACACTGGCTCGTGAGGTCGCGCGTTTGCGCGTGGACTTCATCGAGAGCTTTCACGATGCGCTGCAGCCCGGTCACGTCGTCCGAAGTGGTCGAAGCGCCGGGATGCGTGACTACATACGGAATGCCCAGCAGGTGAGCCCGCCGTAGTTCCTCGACGAACGCATCGATCGACTTCTGCCAGAGCATATCGTCCGGGCTGGCCAGATTGATCAAGTACGAATCATGCGCGATGGGATGCTTGATCTTCAGCTCACTGAGCGCCCCGCGAAACCGTTGCACGTCATCATCGGTAATCGGCTTGGCCCGCCACTGATTGTTGTTCTTCGTCAAGGACTTACCAGATCGGACGGCTATTTGCGGCGTTGGGAATTGACGTGGGGGGCCGGTAAATATTTGCACGCAGTCGCAGCCGACTGCGTGTGCTCGCTCGACAGCGCGATGCAGACCCCCAGCGATCGAAGTATGCGAACCAAGGATGGCCAAAGCGAAGTACCTCGACAAAGTGATGATGACGCATCCTAGGGTAAACAGCCGAAACCGGCCATCGCGTTAAAGGCCCCCAGGATCGCGTCTAAAGCGATCCGCCATAAACGCGCGAAAACGGTTGCAGCCTGTTGGGGCAGCGTTTATGGTGGCTGCCCCGCGACGACAGACCAACCAACCATCTAAGCGAGATCAACGACACCCCATAACGAATCTGACTTTTGGATGTGTTAGCGGACTTGATCCCCCGCGCGCTCGCCGATCACACGGTTGCCTTTCGCCGTGTGATCGGTGGGCAACACATCTGGCGGTCAGAGAAAGGCAGAATGATGCAACCGACGCGACGGATGCGGCGTAGTCTGAGGACTAAGGAACGTCGACGACAAATTGCTCGAGAGTCTATCTCGGGAATTCCTAACCCGAACGATTATCTCGTTAGCCTTGGCAAACTACTTTGGACGGTTGACGCCGTCATAGCGTATTCGCGTGTCTCAGATGCCCGCGAAGACTTGGACGCGCATCAACGGTGGTTGCTCTTGGCGTTGGACATTTTCAATATCGAAGTGCTGGACTCGTTTGCAGGCGTCGAAAAAGGTTACCATTTTACGCCAGAGCTGCGCCCCGAATTCTACGCGGCCGTTGAAGCTTCTCGACGGCATAGGGTGCCGATTGTCACCCTCGCATTGAGTCGCGCCGTTCGAAGCCGATCCTGGCGCATCGTTAACCATTACGCTGAGCCGAGTGTCGACGAAGTAAAGGAGTTCAAGAGATTTACGCGCGGCGTAACGGTCGCAACTTGGCTGCGCCCCGACGCTGACTATGACGTTGAACACGCCCTGTTTAGCAATTTGAAGGAGGACAAGGGCGGTCGCCCAATGCGTAAGAAGAACCGCCGAGAGTGGTTGCAGCCTAGGGCAGAGGAACTAAAGGCACACGGGAAATCGTATCGCGCAATCTCGCTCGCATTGCTTGACGAGTACAAGAAAGTAGTTGCACCGATGACGATTCATGGGTGGCTAAATAGCTGAAAAACCGCGTGTACGGTTTTGGTCGAAGATGCAAAAAAGGAGAAGCGCGTTTCGCTCGAAAAACTACGGGCGCAGCGCTATTTCGACCTACGGCAAAAATGGCAGCTAAAACCGTGGTACCCAATCCGTACACTTTATGCCCATCAGCCACCCCCATTACCGACTAGCCAAACCATCTACAGACGAGTCCACACACTTGTGGAGAAAAAGGGATATCGCGCAAGACCTATCGTTGCTGGCGTCCCGCGTTCTCGTCTTTAGGGTCCCCGTCCTGTCTGTTGTTGTCAGTCCCGGGGTTGCCCCCTGTCCCTTGTTGATAACGAATCGGTTCAACGGTACTGACGCATAAGACATCGCTGAGCGGGATCTTCTCGTCTTCGAGCACAAGGTCAGTGTCCTTTACGCCTGCAACTCTCGCATGACGCCGTTGGAAGACATCGCCACGAACAAGCAATACATCTGCCTTGCCAGTAGATCGTGGATATTCGCTTTCGATCGCCACGACAGGTTTAAGCTTTTTGTAATGCTCAAAATTCGCGACTATTGCGCGTGGAATCCAAATGAATTCGACCGTCCCTTTTTGTTGATATCCAGTATTAAGTACGAGCCATTTCTCGTTTGCTTTGGACAACCAGCCCGTAAACGTCAGGCGAATCGGCCCCCTCTGCAAAGCGACCTCGTAGAAATCCCCACCGACTAAGTCTTTGGTCTCTAACTTTTTAGCGACAAAAGCGGCTTCATCGTCGCCGAGTGCGACGTTTGCCACAGCGAAGAACAAACAGCAGGCGATGCAGAGGCGGAGTAGCATGAATCACCTCGAATAGTGAGGCCCAGAAGCAAAACAGGATCAAAATCTACCGCCAGAGAGCCGTTTCTCGCAACGTCAAACGCTTGCCTCGGGTCCACACAGTTGTCAGTCCCCGGGGTCGCCCCCTGTCCCTTGTTGATCCTGTCCCGGCGCTTGTTCAGCCGGTAATGCCATTTGCGGCTCAGGCAGTTCCTTTATAGTCCGCACATAAAAAACGTCGCGCAGAGAAATCTTCTCGTCAGGCAATACAAGGCAGGAGTCTTTTACGCCAACCACTCTCGACATTCGCAATTTGCTGCTTTTGCCATCCGACACCATCACGCGACCGTTGCTGTCAGTTCGCGGGTACTCATCCTCGACTGCAATTACTGGGTCAGTCCTTTGATATGCACCGTGATGAGTCACGGTAGCAACGTCGCGTGAAAACCACGTAAGCTGGAGGAACAACTTGTGGCCGTATTCCGGGAGAAGTACGAGCGTGCCTAGTACGATCCACTTCTCGTTTGCCTTATACAGTCGGCCTTTGATGTGGATGCGTGTCGGGCCACATACGGAATCGACGTTGTAGACGTCGCCAATGACTAGCACTTCGCTTTGTGGCTTCGGCAGCTGCGCAGTGACTTCACCGTCGGCTAGTGCGACGTTCGCAATCGCGAGGATAAAACAGCAGGCGATGCACAGTCGATATTGCATGACCGACCTCGGATCAAAGGACGATGCCCAAGGCAACAGGGGCCAACCTTCGCACCGGTCAGCGAGGGCTGACGACGGCAACCCCATCCTATCACAAGACCCCTAAACGCTCGCCTATCGCGTCTGTACGCCAGCCCCGGCCAAAGGCCGCACTCGCAGCCAAATGCTCGTCAGTGCCTGCCTGACGCGTTAGGGGCGTTGCGAACGGCCAGGGCGATATCGATTTTCGCTTTTAGCTCGCCGATCGTGGCGGCCGAGTAAGTGCGATCGCTAAGGGTGCCACGAAACCGCAGTGGCACACCACCATCGGTGATCCGCACTACCGATTCGAAGAAGATCGTAACGCCCTGATACTCTTCGACCGCTTGTGTAGTCATGTTCGTTTCCTCTTCTGCGTTTTGTTCGCAGCCTTCGACTCGGACGGTAATTGGGCGTTGACTACATGCTGATCTGGCCGTTTGTGGTTTCTTTCCAGGTGGTCTACAAACTCTCTAAAAATGCGAGCCCTCTTCGTATTCACTTTCGACACTACCCCGTTTTCCTCGGTGACAATGTCAAATCGCCACAATGATCCGTATGGCCCTCGAATGCCTCCTCTTTCGTAATAATCGGCGGGCCACTGCAAACCACCCTCGGGCTTCTGGTGCGTTGGGTCATCTAGCACCGCTCGCATTGCGAGTAAATGTGCGAGCGGCTCATCGGCCAAACGGGAAACAAGAGCGTGACCTCTATGGTCAAGACGGACACCCCGTGCGCGCTCAAAATTTCGGATCATTCTGTTCTTTAAGGTAGTTGAGATCGAAGAGCCAACACCTGTTAAAACCCTGATGGTAACGACTAACGCTAAAAGTGCTCCCAGGAAGTAGGCCACGACGCGTATTGATTGTACGAGTAGGCCGCCGTGGAAAGCGCTCCATAACAATGGCGACCGTTCAGCAGATTCATCGGTCAACAGAATCTTTGAAACTCCTGCAATCGTGCCGCGCGGGCTAATCGTTGGTACAGTGCCCACAGCGTGCAGCACAAGAAGCTTAAGTTCGAACGCATCAGATGGGTTGAGAATGACGGGATTAAATTCGACGGTGCACGCGTTATGCTTGTCGCCCATCGACGAGGTAGTGGCTCGCGGTCCTAGGCTTTCAGTTAGATACTCTCTGGTCGCAGAAATAAGCTGCGGCGGGCTGACCAACGAAGCGTTTACGACATCAATGCCTAGTAAAGCCCGTTCGTCGTAATCCGGCAGCCGGACCGAAGCGCCACCGTCGTTCGAGACTCGAACGATTACAATCGAGAGAGTCTCGCCAGATTTCAAAATATCTTTGCCATTGAGCATAACTTCGAGGGCGCTTACGCCTTCTTTCAGCTCAAGAACGTTGTAATTTGCAATTTGCTCAATGCGAATGCTAGGCGTACGCGGCCATAAATAGATTGCGATACCAAGAGCAATGGCACCAACCAACCAGCCCAAAAAAGAAAAGGGACCGTATTTGTCCATTGACCAAAAAATTCGCCAAAGCCGCCGCATTGATTGTTAGCTCCGCCTATTAGTTTGCTATTTGGCCCGTCGATGGATGTTCTAATCTTTGACCCACCTTGCCAATCTACTCAGTAGGCTGTCGGACCATCAATACACACTTTTACTCCACCCCCTATGTGGAGCTTGGGCACTCGAAATTACAGGCCAGATGGACAACGAATAAACCCTCGGTTCTCGTAATCAGATAGTCGACTGCGCTCGGTGCTCGCCGACGCCTAGATTCATCATCGTGATAGATGAGGTCTCGAAGATCGGGATCGACGATTGTCGTTCGGAGATCCGTTGCTTCGGGAAACAGACCCTTAATTCGCAGGAATTCGCGCTGCTGTTTTGGAGTCAGAGCTGCGTCGGGGTCGGCGTTGAAAAATGCAACGGTAAGTTTGTCGCATCCCTGCTCACCAAACATTCGCAGCATAAAAGGCGCTTTCGGGTAACCGTCGCCACCTACCCCTGAAACGTAGTCCATGCACCTCTCGTCCATTACGTCCCATCGTTGCTGAATCCAGTCTAAACACCAAGCACGCCAACCTAAAAATAATCCGACCATCGTCACCACTACGAACATCGTCGCCAGCGAGAAGCGGAACCAGCGGTGGGTGTGCTCGGGGGCTTGGGGCATCGGGATCATATAATGCGAAGTAACGCCCAGTTAATCTGTAGCGTGACGCCAAAGAAGAAGCAGGTCAGTGTCGCTAACGTCAACCGCACGGGGGTAATCTCGTCCCAAAGGAGCACGAATAGTCCAAAAATTGCCGCGATATGCAAGGACAAACCGAAATAGGACATGCCGGAAAAGCCGAAAACCATCTGCATCGCGCAGTCCACAACTGCCGCGACCACTAAACCGCATCCCACGGCAACTGCAACGCGGGACCGTCCAATGAAGAGCACCAAAGCCGTGCCAATGGATGGATAAATGAATATTGCGACTGGTAACCACCGGACTATTAATACGAACGCTGGATGCTCGGCAATATCGTTTATCCTGAAGCCGCTAAAGACAACCGCAACAAGTGCACAAACGATTAATAAAAACGAGAGCCTGAACTGGAACCATCGTCGGCGGGTAGTCGGAGCGGTGTCGGCCATAGCCATTCAGCCTAGCGAGGCTGGTCAATGACTGTCAAAGAGCCGATCGACAAGTCATTGGAACTGACTCGCGACAATTGATAAAATTGGGGCATGGCTACCAGAGTGACACGTCGCGCGTTGCTAATTCTTTTGGCGATATTTCTTTCGCTCGCAGTCCTGTTTTCAGCCTTTCTGGGCGTGAAGATAAAGCTGGTTCGGGACCGCATTGCTTTCATGAAATGGGTCAGAAATAGCCACGGCTTTCTTATCACGGAATCGACTGTATCAGCTACAGATGATCCCGTGACCCCGCCTCTGCTCCCCCAATGGCGGTATCGGCTTGGAGATGACGGAGTTTTGGGCATCGGCTTACCCCCACAGGCCGTGGAAGCTGATTTGGACCGCGCGAAGGCGCTATTCCCCGAAGCCGAAGAGATCGTTACCGCTCTCTCGCGATCGCTTCGTCCGCCGAACATGATCTTAGTAGATGAGCCTCGACCATGACCCGCGACCACCAACATAACCCGGACCCGAACGTAAACGCTCACCACACCGTCTTACGAAAGCAAACGGGCCAACGAAGCCCCAGGGCAGTAAACGCGATCGCACGACGAAGACGGCAAAGGAGGTGGCTTTATGCGCGATGCGACTGGCCGAGAGTTAGGGTGTTAGTGATTCGGGCGCGCGTGGGGGGGAAACTAGTCTTCGTGGATACGTTCGTAGCGTAAGTAGATCGGGGCGCGTCGAAAGCAGAGTATTGTAATGAGCGTTAATGGCTTCGAGACCATTCGCTCGCATATGCTCTTGATGCAATGAGGCTTCGAGCCGCGATCGCAGTTGATGTTCACGAATGCCGAATGCCAAAGCCGCAACTAGCGTAATCCCGAGCAGGACCGTTCCCATCCCGAATTGAAGCCATCGTCGGCGAGTCTTGGGAGCTTCGATCATGTCGCCGTTTTATCCGTTATGGCGGCTTGATAGAATCGAGGCATGAGCGAACTGGGCCATAACCCTGGGTGGATTAATCATCGAGTTGCAGGTTATGCCTTCGTCGCCACCGTTTTGGTTTTGTGGCTCGGGTGGATTGGATGGTTTGCGATTGTCATTGCCTTCTTATTTGAGCGCCGATGGTCCCCCTACGGCTCGAAAGGCGTCGAATCATGACCCGCTAGCAGTGGTTTCTTAAGGTACTAGTGGACGCGGGACTCGCTGGATCATCGTGGAGTTGGCGCGAGCCTTTGTTATTTGACGTGGTGGTCGCATCGGCAGCAATCGTTCGGGAATGGGAATGCCGGCGACCTTCGCCTCAGGGAAAAGCAGTTTCACTCTCTCGATCTCGGCTATCTCAGATGGCAGCAATGTCCCGCCGCCGCGATCTTGAAACGCTAAAGCTATCAGATGATATCCCGGCTCTTGAAAAAGCCACAGGGCGCCAGGCGGCGCAACTTGTCCACCACTGCCAGGAGATTTTTTGGCGCGAACTGCCCTAGCAATAACCTCGTGCCGCTGCCGAACCCAATTTGCCTGATAGCCAAGCCGTACAGCCAACAACGTCACCACCACGAACATCGTCGCCAGCGAGAAACGGAACCATCGTCGGCGGGTGGGCGGGATCGTGGACATGGGGCCAGTCTACCCTGGTTCGCTGCGGATAGTGTCCTAGCAGAAAGTTGATAGGACGGTCTTCGCTCAGAATCGCAACGCCCTTTGGATCGCCCATTTAGTCTTGGTGCGGCTCGGCTGCGCCGCAAAGGATGAAAGCTTCTGGGAAAAGCGCTTCGATCCGCGCGTATTCCACATCACTAGGGACGTCCTTAATCTCGATTGCGACGTATCCAGGCTCGCCGAACCAGGACAGAGGCCACGGCGACTGAGTAGGCAAGAGTGTCGTCGGGCCATCTTCCATGTGATAGGTCCGAGTCTCACCCGTCGCAAGGGAGACACGCGGCCCTTCCACAAACATTCGTCTCTGGCGAATCCAATTTGCCTGATAGCCAAGCCATATAGCCAACAATGTCACTACTACGAACATTGTCCCAAGCGAGAAACGGAACCATCGTCGGCGGGTCTTGGGAACTTCGGTCATGTCGCCATTTTATCACAGCCACGCACGACCCGAGGTACGCCAACGATGCCACCAGCGCCTAGCCAAAGCCCATACGGCAGCCTAGCAAGCGGCATCCCGCGTTAGCCCTGCAACTGGCAACTATGTGCCGTCGTGGCGAACGAAGCCCCGAAGACGGCCATGCGGGAGGCCTTTAATGCGATGCGACTGGCCACAGCTAACTGGCAAGCGTAAGGCCAGCGACAAAAAGTCAACCTAGAGACATTTGACAGCCGGAGTAGACAATGCTCGGCGGTCGGTAGTGTCTTAAGAGTGTGGTCCCGCTGGGGGATGCGCTGTTAGCGTCAGCCAAGGTCGGTGCCGGTAAAATAGGCCGCAAGCATAATGCCAATGAACCAAATTGCGAATACGACGAACAAGACCATCAGGATGATCGGCACAGGTCCAGGTTTGACTTCCTCGATGGGAGCACTGTTCGCTTGGAAGCGACCGCGCAATACAAGCCACGAAACAACAAGAGTAATAGACCACCTGAGGCCGCGATCGACGATTTGTAGTGGGCGCGGCTGTCGCCATTCTTGTCTGACATACTGCCTGTCAGGTTCGCTATCAATCCATTCGACGGATACTAGGCGAGTGGCAGCGAACCACCAGATCGGTACGAGCATCGCCGCAATTATCGCCAGCTCGCCAATCCCAAACGGAGGGCATCGTCGGCGGGTCTTGGGAGCTTCGGTCATGTCGCCATTTTAAAACGACCGCAGAGATCGCGAAACCGGTTCAGGGTAATGAGTTTGGAGCACGGTTGTCAAAAGAGCCGATTTTCGGTAGTGCGTCAGTCTGAAATGTGATCGTCTGCAGGGGGGTCGTTCATGAATGGCATTTTTGAGACCACTCCGCGCGAAATGGATTCTGCCGCTCGAAAAAATGCCATGACCCTATACACAACACCGAAAAACATTACCGCGACTCCAAAGCCCACGAAAGCGCAGACGAAAATCATGGCGGGAATTGGTGCGTCTTTCCCGGTCCGCACCATTGCCACTGCCATTGCAATCGCTGCGGCGATTCCCACGACGGCAAAAGCAAATGCCGCAAATTTGGTCGATCGTTTCATTTTGGTGCGCCCCTAAATGCTAACACGCGAAGCCATCCCCACCATGATACCCGACGACGCCAGCGCTCAAGACAGGGATCGCCAAGCACAAATGGACCATTGAAGATATGCTGGAACTCATGCCGCTGAATATCCCCGGGAAACGCGGCCCCTACAAAAAGCGGCGAAAACTGATTTCAGACTGACGCACTACCCGATTTTCGGTAGTGGATGATTACTGTATGCAGGGCGGCGGCCAATCAAAGTGCAGATATCCGACTAGGACATTGTCATCTCCATAAATCTCGAAACGGTGACGTATTTTGGCCAATGCCAATGCGTCGGATACGAGCTTTGCATCTCGCATCAATTCTGCCAATGAGTCGCCATCGGCTTCGATCTGGGGATCACCTAGATCGCCGCCGTAATCCTCGAATGAGAAATGTGATCAGTCCAGGACGCGGATTGAATAGTTTCCAACTTGAACGCGCAGCCCTGCGCTGCGAAGTAACGATGCCAAGCGCAGCTTCGATGGCCATTCAGATAGCGTGCCTGCGATGAATACTGACTGATCCATGCTCCTAGCCCAAAACCCGATCAAACAACTCCCCAAAGCTCCAGACGTGACCGGATAGACCGGCCATCATCGCGGCGGTGGATCGTAGCTTGCCGCTGGTTCCCGGCTTGAGTCTCACCCAGTCGGTGCGTTCAATCTGAAATCTTGCCGAAGCCCGCGAGTACCCAATCTCGTTCTCAAGATGGCTGAGGTCGATTGAAATTGGTTGTTCATACCAGTAAACGACCTTGTGTCCCTTTACAAAGACGACGAGGGCATCAGAGCCCCACTTTATGTTGCAATGTCGGTATGCCGGCCATTTAAAGCCTAGCGCCTTCTCCACATCCTGTTGAGACGTGTATGGGCCGAAAAAAAACATCCGATCCCAGGCAAACGATGTTTCCTCGGCGAAGTCGAACGTCAATTCATTCGAGGCGACTCGGGATTCAAGTCTGCTTTGAACGCCACGCCAATCGTAACTGCTGAAGTAGGCTTCCCACGAAAGCCAGCCAAGTGCCACCAGGACCACCGCCCATGACGTGAAAGGCACCCAGCGGCGACGGGTTTGTGGAATGTCTCTGAACGCAGCAAGCACCACCCATAGGCAAACTACGGCCATCAGCGCGCCTAGGCAAATGATGACAGGTCCATCGCCGCGATTTATTTTGTCCAGAATCATCGACGTCCGCCACCCACGAATCGCACGACCATGTAGCCAAGTTTGTCTTTCGCCATCTCACATCTCTTTTCACAACAGTCGTTCATAGCTATAGAAAATCATATCCCATAACGACACGACTGAAAACAAACCAGCCCAGCACACGCCAACCCGCAAGCGACATGGCACTATCCATATCTATACCGTGCCACGCCTGCCATACGCTCGCCACCCCGCGCGTCTGTACCTGCCATTTGTACCCATGCCATAGACGCAGCCGCATCTAGACCCAACCCTTCTCAATCACTCGCGAACTCTCTCGCGATAGCCGAAGCACCAATCGCATCGGCCACCTAGCAGCGCATCGGCACTAGCGCAGCACTCGAACCCAGCAGCACCACCGCAGCAGCACGCATGCGCCAACCAGGCGTCACACTGCGCAAGCAATAGCCTGTCTCAACTGGCAATTCGTCTAGTCAAAAGCGCAATAAGACGCAGCGCATCTTTACGGTCGTTATGTTGACGTGCCGATCGAAGGAGGGTGGACTCGTGGTGTGATGTAAACACCCCATACAAGGAGCCACCGCTTTGGCCTCGTCTAGCCGCGCTGCTAACGCATTTGCGACGATGCGTGCGACCGGATCACGTCGCGCGGCTTTCCCATTTCTCTTCGGCGGCGCTGCGCCGTAAGTAACAGGGGGCCATTGACCATAGGTCGTCGCTCTCGCCGCGCGCGGCACGCAGTGCCGCCAGGCGTCCGACCGAGGCTGCGTCGGGGAGCCATTGTTCGCGTGGTGCGACACGCATCGCAGGGGTGAGGCGTTCGGCCAGCTTCACCAGTGCTGGTCCCGTGGCGAGCACGCTTTCGTCGAGCGATGCCAGCCAACGCTCGGTCGTGATGATTTCAATCTCTCCGGCGCGCTGCACGGCGCCCGTGACATCGATCGTGAATCGGCCGCTGTAGACCTCGCCGCGCTGCGCGTCGATTGCCACGGCGACTTGTATTTGGAGATCCGTCACGCGCGCGGCAATGCTTTCGGGCGTGCCGATACCTAGAACCTTTGCGCCTGCGCCGTAGGCGAAGGCCTTGGCCGTCATCACGCCCAACCGCAGGCCGGTGAAGGAGCCAGGCCCGATCCCTACGGCCACGAATTGCACCTGCCGGGGGGACCAGCCAACGTGCTTCAAAATCGCCGACAGGGCCGGGGCCAAGGTGCGAGCGCTACGGCCGGACGGGTCGAGTGCCCGTGCTTCGAGCAATTGTCCGCCGTCGAACACGGCCACGCTGCCGGTAGTACCGCTGGTTTCGATCGCCACAATTCGCAACGCTGCACCCCCAGAATGCCCTATAATTGCAAAACGTTAAACCGGTCCGGGTTGCGACCGCGGGGTCAGGCAGTCGCAAAGAGCCTGCCGCCTGCGGAAATCCGCCGCCTTGACCGTGTTAAAACGCTAACTTACACTGCGGTATTGGCTTGTGGCAATTCCCTCGGCGGCTCGCCGCGCGCGCTTGATGTGACGCCTGGGCGACAGAAGGTCAGCTCTCGTGAAGCGTGCCCTGATCAGCGACATTCACAGCAACCTCGAAGCCCTCGAGGCTGTGCTGGCCGATATTCGACGCCAAGGCATCGAGGAAATCTACTGCCTGGGGGACATTATCGGCTATGGTCCGAATCCCCGCGAATGCATCGACCTGGTGATGAAGGTCAACGTTTGCATTCTGGGGAATCACGACCAGGGGGCCTTGTTCGACCCCGAAGGGTTCAACTCTGGCGCCGAGCGGGCGATCTTTTGGACCCGCGAGCAACTTGAGAAACCGCTGGGGACGCCAGCCGACAATGCCAAGCGCTGGGACTTCCTGGGCGAGTTGCCACGCAACCGTCGCGAAAACGGATTTTTGTTCGTACACGGGTCGGCCCGAAATCCGCTGAATGAATATGTCTTCCCCGAGGACATCTATAACCAGCGGAAGATGGAAAAGATCTTCTCTTTGATCGAGCACCATTGCTTTCAGGGACACACGCATGTCCCGGGTGTGTTCACGCAAAGTTTGAATTTTCTCAGCCCTGATGAGATTGGTTACCAGCATCAGCTCGGCCCGGACAAGACGATGATCAACGTTGGTTCGGTCGGGCAGCCGCGCGACGGCGATTCGCGCGCGTGCTACGTGGTCATCGAAGACAATCTGGTGACGTTCCGGCGCGTCGAATACCCGATCGAAAAAACGATCGCGAAAATTTACGAGACGCCGGAGCTCGATAACTTCCTGGGCGATCGCCTGCGCGATGGTCGATAGTCGCGCGAGATAGCACAGGCGTGACGGTGTCGGCGGATTCTCGCCCCGTCCGCGGTGCTTCGAGAAGTGAAACAGCATATTGGTTCGCCCGCGGGCGACGGAGATAAAGGACGCAGGGAATGGACAAGCGATTTATCACGTTCCTGTTGCTTTCGTTCGCCGTATTGTCGGTGAACATGATGGTCATGCGGTGGTTACAACCGCCGCAGGAACAGAAACAGGTTGTTGAGCCTGAGGAACTGACGGCCGAGGAAAAGGCAACTCGCGAGAAGGAAAAGCTCGACGCGGAACCGAAGGCCGAGCTCGCCGCCGGGGACAAAGACAAACCGGCCGGCGACGGTGCGGCTGGTGGCGGTGCTGCAGGGGACGGGGTTGCCGCCGACGGGGCTGACAAGCCGGCCGCTGCCGCGAAGGCTACGATTCCGGAACAACGCTACACGCTCGGCTCGGCCGATGCGGCCAGTCCGTATCGCCAGCTCGTGACGTTTGTGAATGCCGGCGCCGCCATCGAGCGGATCGAATTGAACAGCCCGCGCTACCTGGATCAGGAAGATCGTAGCGGCTATGTCGGACAACTCGACTTAGGCTTGGTGCCCAACGATCGCGCTGGCGCCCTGGTGCGCGTGGTGGGCCCTGGCACGCCTGCCGAGGCGGCCGGTCTGAAGCCCAACGACGTGATCACGGCGCTCAACGGCCAACCGGTGCTCGGCCCGATCGAGTTTCACGATCTGTTGTTAAAGACCGAGCCGGGGCAAAGCTTCACGCTGTCGATCGAGCGCGGCGGTGATGCTGGAGTGGGCAATGCCGGAGCGGACGCTGCGGCAGAGGGGGCTGACAAGCCGGCGCCGCTGGAACTGACCGGTGAATTGCGCCGGCGCCCAATGGAAATTATCCGGCCCGAGGCGCTCGATCAGCTTTCGTTCCTGCTGACGCTCGACAGCGTCGACGGCAAGAAAGTTCCCAAAGATGCGCAAGAGATTCCCGGCCTCGACATGCGCAATGCCAACTGGCAAGCGTTGCCGCAGACCGATCCGGATGAGCTGGCGTTTCAATATGACGCCGCGGAGTTCGGCCTGACCATTATCAAGCGATTCCGACTGGCTCGGGTGAATCCGGAAGAGGCCGACGATCCCTCGGCTCCTGCCTATCACTTGCAGTTTGCCGTCGAAATTCAGAACACCGGCAAGGAAGCTCACAAGGTTGCCTGGCGACTGGACGGGCCGACCGGGTTGCCGCTGGAAGGGGCCTGGTACGCCACGAAGATGAGTCCCAACTGGCGCGGCGGCGCAGGCATGCGCGACGTGGCCGTCGGGTTCCTGGTGAATGGCCGCCGACGGACGGGCCTGGTCAGCGCTACGACGATCGCCGAGGAAACGAATCCCACGCCGTGGCAGGATGAGCCCCTGGAATATATCGGCGTCGATGCCCAGTATTTCGCCGTGGCACTTTTGCCCGATCCCGATCATGCCACCGACTACGGCCGCGCAATTCCCATCCGTGTCGGCGATGCACCTGCGGATCGCGCGAAGTTTAACCGCACGAATGTTTCGTTCCGGCTGACGAGTAAGATCGCCACGATCGAGCCGGGCGAGAAGTCCGGGACCGAAACTTACAAAATTTTCGCCGGACCCAAGCGCCCCGCACTGCTGTCGCAATACGGCTTGGGCAACCTGGTGTACTACGGGTGGTTTGGCTTCGTCGCGGCGCCGATGCTCGAGGTGCTGCACTTCTTTTATCGCATCATCCCGAATTACGGCATCGCGATCATCATGCTCACGGTGCTGGTTCGCTCGCTGATGTTCCCGCTCAGCCGGCGGCAGGCGCTGGGCGCGCAAAAGATGCAGGAACTGCAGCCCGAGATCAAGCGCCTCCAGGAGAAGTACAAGGGCAACATGGAGGCCCGCACGAAGGCGCAGCAGGAACTTTTCAAAAAACACAACTACAACCCGCTGGCCGGTTGCTTGCCTGTGTTCTTGCAATTGCCAATCTTCCTGGGCCTGTACCGCTCGCTGGCGGTCGACGTCGAGCTGCGTGGGGCACCGCTGATCAGTGAATCGATCCGCTGGTGCTCGAACCTGGCCGCCCCGGACATGCTGTGGAACTGGCAGGACACGATGCCGGCGTTCATCGCGGGCCCAGCCGGTTGGTTAGGACCGTATTTCAATCTGTTGCCGTGCTTGACGATTGGCTTGTTCATCTGGCAGCAGAAGATGTTCATGCCGCCGCCGACCGACGAGCAAGCCGCGATGCAGCAGAAGGTCATGCAATACATGATGATCTTTATGGGCGTGATGTTCTTCAAAGTCGCCAGCGGTCTGTGCCTATATTTCATCGCTTCGAGCTTGTGGGGCATCGCCGAGCGCAAATTGTTGCCGCGGACCACGCTGGCGACCGCCGGTGCCGCGCAGCCGGTGCTGGAAAGAATCGGAACGAGGAACAACGGCAACGGCTCATCGGGGTCGAAGAAGAAGAACCGCGACCGCCGTTAATTACGTTGCGGACGAGCGCATGCACGACCCGCACGAAACCATCGCCGCGATTGCCTCCGCCGCGGGAGGAGCGATGCGCGGCGTCATTCGTATGAGCGGGCCCCATGCGGTCGATTGCGTGGCGCCGATCTGGACCGGCGAGGATCGTGATGGCCCGCCTCTTTCGGCGATCAAGGTCTCGACGCGATTGACCGGATCGCTGGCGGTCGATGGTTTTACATCGGCCGTGCCCTGTTCCTTGTTGGTTTGGCCGACGTCGCGCAGTTACACACGGCAACCGTCGGTCGAAATTCACACCGTTGGCGTGGCGCCAATCCTGCAGGCCATTTTGCGAACGCTTTGTCGGCATGGCGCTCGCCTGGCGGCGCCTGGGGAGTTTACGCTGCGGGCGTTTCTAGCAGGAAGAATCGATCTGACGCAGGCCGAAGCCGTGTTAGGCGTCATTGAGTCGCGCGACCGGCACGAGCTGGACGTCGCGGTCAGTCAACTTGCCGGCGGACTGGGCGCGCCGCTCGTGCGATTGCGCGACGAGTTGCTCGATGTCTTGGCGCATCTCGAGGCGGGACTCGACTTCGTCGAAGAAGATATCGAATTCATTGCGCGTGATCGGTTGCGCGAACAAATCACGACGGCCGCCGCGCAGGTACGCGAGTTGGCCGAGCGTACGGCCACGCGTGCCGTTTTGCGGGACGCCGTACGCGTCGTGCTCGTGGGCGAGCCCAACGTCGGTAAGAGCAGTCTGTTCAACGCTCTGCTTAAGCGCAGTGCGGCACTCGTCTCGCCCTTAGCAGGCACCACGCGCGATTACCTGGTGGGCGAGTTGTCGCTGGGCGATGTAACGATCGAACTCGTCGATACGGCCGGCCTGGCCGCGGATTCGATGGCCGATTCGCCGCACTTGCTAAATTCTGCCGAGAACAATGCTCCGCAAACCGACGGAAAAAACATCGACGTTGCCGCCCAGCTTGCCACGGTACGCGAGCGCCGGCACGCCACGATCGAAGTGTTGTGCCTCGACTGCACGCGTTCGCTTACGGCGTGGGAACGGTCGCAGTTGGAACTGCCTGCTCACCGGGTTGTTGTGCTGACGAAAGTGGACCAGCAGCGAGTGCTCGGTCCAATCGAGGATGCGATTGGCACAAGCGGCACCACCGGCCAAGGGCTTGCCGCGCTTTGCGAGCGACTTCGCGGCGCGGCGCTCGCTTGCGGCGGAGATTCAACCGACGTCGTCGCGGCCACGGCCGCCCGCTGCCATGAAAGTTTGCAACGTGCCGCCGAAGCGCTCTCGCAGGCGCTTGAATTCGTCGATCAGCACATTGGAGAAGAGCTGGTTGCGGCCGAACTCCGCGCCGCGATCGAGGAACTAGGGCACGTCGTCGGCGCGGTCTATACGGACGACCTGCTGGATCGAATCTTCAGCCGCTTTTGCATCGGCAAGTAAGTTGAAACTCGGCAAATCGGCCGGCAAATACACATAGCCCGTGATACGAGAGCAAATCCGCATGACGGCAAAGCGCAACGGGGTTATCGTCCTGGGCTCGATCAACATGGACCTCGTGGTTCGCGTGCCGCGCATGCCGCGTCCGGGAGAGACGACGCTAGGGGGAACATTCATGACGAACCTGGGAGGCAAGGGAGCCAACCAGGCAGTCGCGGCTGCCCGTGCCGCGTTGGCGTCCGTGACGTTCATGGCCGCGGTGGGGGATGATGCCTACGGTCGTGAAGCGCTCGAAACGCTTGGGCGTGAATCGCATCTCGCGCTCGATTACGTACGCACGATTCCGCAGGCCGCCACGGGGGTCGCGTTGATCACGGTCGATGCCGCGGGCGAAAACATGATCAGCGTCGCATCGGGGGCGAATTCGATCGTCGCCCCGGACATGATCGATCAACTGCCGGAATCGGTATGGCGTGCGGCGAGCGTTTTTCTCGCCTGCCTGGAAACACCACTCGTAGCTGTCGAACGTGGCCTCGCGCGCGCCAAGGAATTTGGACTATTAACGATCCTCAATCCGGCGCCAGCCTGCGCCGATGCAGGCCGCGGCGAGCTATTAAAGCTGGTCGATGTGCTGACGCCGAACGAAGGGGAAGCTATCACGTTGGCGGGCCCGTCTGCCGAGAATCTTTCCGTGGTTGACGCGGCGCAAATACTGCGCCGCCGCGGCGCCGGGCAGGTGATCGTCACCTGTGGTCGCGACGGATGCCAACTGGTCGGTGAGACAGTGATCCACATCCCGGCTCGGCAGGTTTCGGCGGTCGACACCACGGCGGCTGGCGACGCGTTCAATGGTGCGCTGGCCGTGGCCCTGGCCGAGGGACGTTCGCTTGCGGACGCCGCACGTTGGGCCTCGGCCGCGGCGGCCATCTCGGTCACCCGCCCCGGGGCAATCGCCTCGCTCGCCACGCGCGACGAGATCGAGCATTCTCTGGCAGGCCTGTGAGAGAGCCGGCGACGCGGGGGACATGCTTCTTCGCCTGTGGCGAAAAAGCATGGCACGTTGGGACTTTGTTTCGGCTTGTTTATCCGTACAGGCCGTAGAAATAGGGTGCGTTTGGATTCCCCGTGAAAGATCGGGCCCGGCAGTGGCAACCATCCCGTGTGGTGTATCCCGGCCGGCATAACCGTCGCCTACGGACCGTCCGGCAGGGCTTTTGCCACTACTACAGCCCCCGCAGATAGTTTGCCTGATTTTCAGGGGTGGTTAAGATAAAAGTGATCCCGCGCTGCCGCCGGATTCTCACTGCGGCCGCCCGTCTCGCCTGTTTTGCCCTTCAGTAACTCACCAAGGAATCACATCAATGACCAGGCAGGGTCGCATTCTCGGCGTAATTGTCCCGCTCGTGGCTTTAGTGCTCGCTTGCCCGGCCTGGGCGGACGAAGCGGCAGACAAGGAAAAGGAGAAGGCGGCCGAAGCGGCCAAGGCTGCCGCCGAGAAATCAGCGCCCAAGCCGAAATTCCCTCCCTTCGCCGACGTCTTGAAGGACGCCAAAACGGTCGATGGCCTGATCAAGCTGCATCACAAGGGGGAGAAGGTTTACGCCGAATTGAGCAGCAGCCAGTTGGATCGCGACTTCATCGTGCTGATCTCGATCGCTCGCGGTATCGGCGAAGGGGCGTTGATCGGCGGAATGAGCTGGGGCTTTGGCGACGACTGGTTGTGGCAGTTCCGCCGCGTCGACGACAACATTCATATCGTGCGCCGCAATGTACGGTTCAAGGCGTCCAGCGGCAGCCCCGAAGAACGCGCGGTCAAACTTGCTTATACCGATAGCATTCTGTTCAGCTTGCCGATCGCCACGATCGGCCCTTCAGGGGGATTGGTCGTCGACCTGTCGCCCGTTTTCATGAGCGACCTGCCGCAAATCTCGCACGCACTGCCGGGCTTTTCGTTCGCCTCGAACAAATCGAGCTGGGCCGAGGTGAAGGGTCTGCCCGAGAACATCGAGCTGGAAGTGGCCGCGACCTACGCGTCGGGCGGATTCTTCTCGCTCGACACCGTGCCCGACAGCCGGGGGGCCACGATCAACGTTCACTACTCGATCAGCTTGTTGCCGCAAACCGGCTATCAACCGCGTCTGGCCGATGATCGAGTGGGGCACTTCATCACGGCGATCAAGGACTTCTCGAAGAAGTCGGACGAGGATCGTTTCATTCGTTACGTGAATCGCTGGGACTTGCAAAAGGCCGATCCCTCGGCCGAGCTGTCGCCGCCAAAGAAGCCGATCGTGTTTTACATCGAAAAGACGGTCCCCTACAAATTTCGCAAGCCGATTAGCGACGGCATTTTGGAATGGAACAAGGCCTTCGAGAAAGCCGGTTTCGTCAACGCCATCGAGGTTCATCAGCAACTCGACAAGGACGACATCGATCCGGAAAATATCAACTACAACTTCTTTCGCTGGATCACGGCCGGCGCCGGCTTTGCCATGGGCCCCAGCCGTGTGAATCCGACCACGGGACAGATCCTGGACGCGGACATCATCTTTGACGCCGACTTCATCCAGTTCTGGAAGCGCGACTACGAGAACTTCACCACCGGCCGGATCGAAGCCCTGACCGGCGGACCGCTCGAACTGAAGGAATATGAAGAAAAGCTGGCCCGCGTGCCCGAGCATCTGCGCCACGGCTACATGTGCCAATGCGAGTTGAACCACGGCATGGCGCACGAATTCGCGCTGGGCAGCATTGCCCTGTTGGCCCGCGGCCTGGGGCCCGAGGCCGTCAAGGAGCAGGACAAGATGGTCATGCAAGGTCTGAAGGAAGTGACCATGCACGAAGTGGGGCACACCCTCGGGTTGCGTCACAACTTTAAGGCCAGTAGCGCCGTCACGCTGGCCGATTTAAACAATCCCGACAAGGCGCGCGAGATCGGCCTGACCGCCTCGGTGATGGACTACTCGCCGGCCAACATCGTCAGCAAGGACTTTAAACAATCCAATTACTATTCGCAGACGATCGGTCCCTACGACATCTGGGCGATCGAATACGCGTATAAGCCGTTTTCTGGCGGGACCGAGGGGGAAGTCAGCGAGTTGAAGAAGATCGCCTCGCGCTCGGCCGAGCCACTGTTGGCCTACGCCACCGACGAGGACACGCGCGGCATTGATTCCGACCCGTTGGCCAATCGCTTCGACCTGGGCAGTGATCCGGTCGAGTACGCCAAGGATCGCACGAAGCTGATCGGTGATCTGTGGCCGGGCCTGGTCGATCGCGTCACCGAGAATGGCGATGGCTACGAACGCGCTCGCCAGGCGTTCGGAGTGCTGTTGGGCAATTACGGCCGTGCGGTGTTCTTTGCGTCGCGCTATATCGGCGGCGTCGGAGTGAATCGTGATCACAAGGGGGACCCCAATTCCCGTCCGCCGTATGTGATCGTGCCGGTCGCGAAGCAACGCGAGGCGTTGGCCCTGCTAGAACAGCAGGTGTTCAGCGACAAACCGTTCAATTTTCCGCCCGAGTTGTATAACCATCTGGCTTCGACGCATTGGAATCATTGGGGAAGCGACGTCGCGCTGCGTAGCGACTATGCCGTACACGAAGTCATCAGCATGTGGCAGGACCGCGTTCTGTCGCAATTGACGGGTTCGCTGACGCTGCACCGCTTGCACGATGCCGAACTTAAGATTCCCGCCGATCAGGACGCCTTCACGGCGGCCGAGCTGCTGACCCGGCTGACATCGACGATCTTTTCCGAGGTCGATTCCTTGCCGCAGGGGGATTTCAGCAATCGCAAGCCGGCCATCACCAGCCTGCGCCGCAATTTGCAGCGTATCTACTTGAAGCGGTTGGGGAGCATGGCGCTCGGTCAGCGCGGCGCGCCTGAGGATTGCCAGACCGTGGCCTACGCCGAGCTATCGGGCTTGAACGCCAAGATCAAAAAGGCGCTCGAAAACAATCCGAAGCTCGATACCTACACCCGCGCCCATCTGACCGAATCGAGTGAACGCATTCAGAAGGTGCTCGAGGCTCGCCTGGTTTCGTCGACGCCGTAAAACGTTTGTGCCGCGTCGTCTACAATCCACACGATTATTGCCTTCTTCGCGCCTGCGGTTGGTGTGTGTGATGCTGCGCGGGGCTGTTCTTTCGCCCCCAGGCTCGTTATTTTGAAAGCAGAGGTTCCTGCCCCTTTCGCGGTCTTGGGGGCATTCGATCGCTGCGCTGCCCGGAGGTTCGACGGAACGCGTGAAGCTTATCATCGCTATCATCCAGCCGACGAAGCTCGATCCGCTGCGCGAGGCGCTCAATAAAATCGGCGTCACGCGGATGACTGTGTGTGATGCACAGGGCTACGGCCAGCAGCGAGGCCGGACCGCCATGTACCGCGGCCACGAATACAAAACGAACCTGCTGCGCAAGATCGAGCTCGAAATTCTGGTGAACGATGATTTCGTCGAGCGGACGCTCGATTGCATCGCCAGCGTCGCCCGGACCGGTCCAGAAGGAAGCATCGGCGACGGTAAAATCTGGGTTCTGCCGGCCGAGCAAGTTGTGCGCATCAGCGACGTGCTCGAAGGGCCCGAGGCGGTTTAGATCACGGACCGTAACGTGCTAATAGGGGCGTGCGTCCTGCCGCCATCGACGCATGCCTGAAACTTCCACACCGCTGGTACTACTCCTTACGGCCGACCTGGCGACGTCGTCGAAAGTCGCGGGAGCCGCGGCGCGGCAGAACGTGATTTTAGACGTGGCGTACGACGTCGCTTCACTCGCCGAGAAGGCTGCTGCTGGGCGGCCGGCGATTGTGATGGTCGATCTCAGCGTTCCGAGGCTCGATGTCGTGGCCCTGGTCACAAGCTTGAAGCAGAATGCCACGGCGTCACGGATGATTCTTGCCTTCGGACCGCACGTACACGAGGGGTTATTGCAAGCCGCGCGTGACGCCGGCTGCGATGCGGTCCTGTCACGCGGCCAATTTCATGCGCGCGTGGACGAGTTCATGGAATCGGCCAGAGGCAGCGTCTAGAGCTACTGGAATCGCGTCGAGAGAACGTCACTCCGGCTACGGCGCGACATCTGCCCCATTGTCGGCCATTTCGTCCTCGGGTGCGGCGTCAGCGATCGTGGCCACGCCCGCGGCATCGGTCGTAACCGGCGGCAGACCGAACTTTTCCGATTGCTCTTCGACGAAGACTTCGTCCGATTCGGTGCCATCGACGTCGTATCGCAGCAGAAAGTAAACGATTGTCGCGGCGCTAAAGAAGAACGTGTAGATGAAGCCCACCGTGATGACCTGCACCAAGCCCGTCCAGAAGGCCAGGATGTTTGCCGCCAGCGGCGCGTTCTCGGTCATGTCCTCCAGGACCGCGTTCCCGGCTCCCCAACTCACGGCCCAGGCCGTGAGATACAGCACGGCTGCGGCGAAGTATTGCACGACCAACGCACCGAGGACGCCCAGCACGCTTGCCACGATCGCGTACCAGAGGTAGTGCAAAGGTCGCTGATAGACATAGGAGTACGAACGCGACAGGGCATCGAAGCTGTCGGTTCCTTCGGAACTGATGGTGGGCCACATCAGCGGCCAGCCGAACAGCAGCCCGATCAAGAAAATCACGATCACTAATCCCGCTACCAAGAACACCGGCCATAGGGCGGTCACGATCGTCAGTCCGGGGCTGCCCGCGTGCCCGATAAGGCTCACCAGCGCCACGGGCAGCACAAACAGCAGCACGCCAAACAAAGGGAATAACGGAGCCGTGACATAGGCCAGATAGCGGGCCATCACGTATCGCACGGCACCCCGCAAGCTACCACGTTCGCTGCGCGTGACCTGCAACGCCACTAAGCGCGTGATCACGCCGCCGAAAAAGGCCCACACCAGGTCCACCCACAGCGCGCAAACCAGAGCAAAGGCTAGTCCCACAACGGTTAATTGTGGGGCAAAGAGCAGGCGGAATGGACCACTCAGATTTAGCCAGGCCGCCAACAGCGGGTTTTCGCCCGCTGCCAAATTCGCGGGACCCAGAATCACTTCGCGTGGCCCCAGCACTCCCGGCGGTGTGCGCTTCATTTCCGCGATCGTTGGTTCCGCAGCGCCGATCCACGGGCCCTGACTGTACTGCGCGATCGTCCCCTGCAGCGGCGCATCGGGATCGCCACCGCCGAACATCTTGCCCGCCACCCACCAGCCGGCGAACGTCAACAGTACGCCGACGACCGCCAACAAAAGCAGCCGCGCCTGGATCGCCAGGCGAAACGTGCGTAGTAGTTCCAGCCAGGGAAATAGCTCGGTCCAGGCTACCTGGCGGATAGTGCCACGATCATCGGGCATGCTTTCGACTCCACGGTCAGCGGCAAACTTTGCCGAAAGGGGTTTCTAGGGGGTGTAGGTTTCCTATGGTAACGGTAGCCCAGAAAATCGACCAGCCGGAACGGCCGGCGAAGTGAAAACCCTAGCGAACCGGGCCGCTCGCACCACGGTTGAGGGACGCGCCTGTCCGAGTCTAGCGGCGCAGGCACCACGACGAGCTAATAGCGCTCAATCGTTGCTCGAGTCGTCGTCCGGCGTATCTTTCTCGGACGGCTCGAACGGGAGTCCGTAATCTTCGTTCAGCCAGCGTCCCAGATCGACACGGCGGCAGCGCTCGCTGCAGAACGGCATGGCCGGCGATTGCTCGGAATCGAACTGCCGACGACAGGTAGGACAGCGGGTGAGAGCCATGGACAGGACGCTGCGCGTAAGTGCCAAGGGCCGAGGATTCAAATGTCGAAGGAGAGACGCTCGACTTCGGCGACAAATCGATTACGGCACGCTAATCGGACTTCGACTTCTTGTCGGACTTCGAGGAAGATCCCTTCGAGTCGGACGAGCTTTTGCTGTCCGAACTTTTCGATTCGCTGCTCGGCTTGTCGGCCGCGGCCCGCTTTTTATACGCATCACTGCGGTAATCGGTCTGGTAGAAACCCGACCCCTTAAAGACGATCGCAGCGCCGGTGCCGAACAGTCGGCGCAGCTTCGATTTGCCGCACTCGGGGCACTTCTTCTTCGGCGATTCCGTTATCGGCTGGAACAGCTCGAAGGCGTGATTGCAGTTGTCGCAAACGTAATCGTACGTGGGCACGTAACGTCCTTTCGCAAACTCGCTCGTGCGGTGGTCGCACGTAGTACTCACTCTACAAGTATTTTAGCACGCCGTCTTAATTGTTGGGCGCGGGGGCCGAAGCGACAATCACCTGCGCCGGACGAATCACCCGGTCGTGCAGCATGAAACCATCCCGCACCACGTGCATCACCGTGTTTGGCGCCACCTCGGTCGAAGGTTGCTGCATTATGGCCTCGTGCATGTGCGGGTCGAACGGGTGGTTCAAAGCTTCGATTCGCTGGCAGTGATGCTGGGCCAGCACGTTCTCCATCTGTTGCTTGACCAATTTGAACCCTTCGAGCAGTCCGCCGCCGTCGGCCGATTTCGTGGCGGCCTCGATCGCGCGTTGCATATTATCGAGCACGGGGAGCAAATCGCCGAGCAGCCGTAGATCCGCGTAGCGGCGCTCTTCCTCGATATCGCGACGGGCCCGCTTGCGAAAATTCTCCCACTCGGCCTGCAATCGCAATGCCCGTTCCTTGGCCTCGTCCAACTGGGTACGCAGTTCGGCGACTTCGTTCGAAATCGGCGCGTCTCCTTCAGCGGGGTCCTGCGCGCCGGCCGAGGACGAATACCGCGACGCTTCACTTTCGTTGCCACGATTATGGTCTGTCATAAGTCATACCTTTGCCGCTGGATGAATCGACGCTTTCGCGCCCTGCATGTCGCGGCGAATATCTATTCGCCCACCTGGGTGCTGTCTTCCGGTACGAAATAGTCTCGCAACTTCTCAAAGAAATTCTTGCGATGCGGTGTCACGTTGGCCCGTTCTTCCTCGGCCAGCTCGCGCAGCAATTCTTCTTGCTTCGGCGTCAACGTCTTCGGCACTTCCACGTGTACCTGCACGAGCAAGTCCCCCTTGCCGCGCGCGTGCGGGTCGGGCATGCCGCGACCCCGCAGGCGAAATACCTCGCCCGTGGCCGTGCCGGCCGGCACGTCTAAATCCTCTTTGCCTTCGATCGTCGGCACCTCGATCGAGGCCCCCAACGCCGCTTGCGTATACGTGATGGGGATCTGACACACCAGATCGCGCCCTTGCCGTCGAAACAGCGAGTGCTCGCTGACGTGCAAAAAGCAGTAGCAATCGCCCCGCGGTCCGCCATGCGGATCCGGATCGCCTTCACCCGACAGACGCAGACGCACGTCATTGTCAACGCCGGCCGGAATGCTCACTTCGCGCTTCACGCGCTTGCGTAAGTAACCTTCGCCCCGACAGCCATCGCACGGGTCGTTAATCATCGTGCCGGCGCCGTGGCAGGAGGGACATGTCGTCTGCATGCGGAAGATGCCCGCACTTTGCACGACCTGGCCACGTCCGCCGCAATACTTGCACTTCTCCGGCTTGGTGCCGGCACGCGCACCGCTTCCATGGCATTTGGTGCATTCCTCGTGCCGCTCGAAATGCACGACCTTCGTAACGCCACGGGCCGCTTCGAGCAGATCGAGCGTTACATCGCAGCGAACGTCGGATCCTTTGGTTGAGCGACGCCCCCCTCGGCCGCGCCCGCCGCCGAAGATGTCGCCGAACGCCCCCTCGCCGAAGATGTTGCCGAAGGCCTCGAAGATGTCGTTAACGTCGTTGAAATGGGGCGCGCCGCCACCGGGACCGTCGATACCGGCGTGGCCAAATCGATCGTAGCGCGAGCGCTTGTCGGTATCGCTCAAGACCTCGAACGCTTCGGCCGCTTCCTTAAAGTACTGCGCCGCACCGTCGTCCCCCGGATTCTTGTCCGGGTGAAACTTGACCGCGAGCTTGCGGAAAGCCGTGGAAATCTCGGTGCCCGAGCAAGTGCGCTCGACGCCGAGAACTTCGTAGTAATCGCGCTTCTTGGCCATAGTTACCATGGCACTTTCGCCGATGGGGAAAGCGTATCGCAAAACGGGCCGCCCCGGCAATCGAGGCGGCCCGTGATGGTTGATTCACATCGAACGCTGCCGGTACACGCCACGTGACGGGTTAAGCGAACCTTTCGGTCTGCCGCGCCCCCACGTCATTCTACGCACCGTCGCGATTCTTAACGCACGCTTCCCTCGACCCGCTTGCCCTTGTCATCCTTGTCGAGGTTAGTAACGAGCGCTTCGGTGGTCAACATCAGCGCCGCGATGCTGGCGGCGTTCTGCAGCGCACTGCGTACGACCTTCAACGGGTCGATGACGCCGGCCTTGAACATATCGACGTAGACGGCCTTGTTCGCATCGTAACCGACGCTGGCCGGCTTTTGACCGACTTCGTCAACCACGACCGAGCCGTCGATGCCGCAATTGTCCACGATCTGACGCATCGGTGCTTCGAGCGAATGCAGCACGATGTCGACGCCGATCTTCTCGTCGCCGCGAGCCGAACCGCGCACCTTTTCGACCGCGTCACGGCAACGCAGCAGGGCAACGCCGCCGCCCGGCAGGATGCCTTCTTCGACCGCGGCACGCGTGGCATGCAGCGCGTCTTCGACGCGGGCCTTGGTCTGCTTCATGTCGGCTTCGCTGCTGGCACCGACGGAAATGATCGCCACGCCGCCGGTCAGCTTCGCCAGACGCTCTTGGAACTTCTCGCGATCGTACTCGCTTTCCGTGGCTTCGATCTGATTGCGGATCTGCTGGATGCGAGTCTTGATCTCTTCGGGCTTGCCGCCGCCTTGCACGATCGTGGTATCGTTCTTGTTGACCTTGATCTGCTTGGCACGACCCAAATGCTCGAGGCCCAGATTTTCGAGCTTCAGGCCCAGGTCCTCGCTGACCAGCGTGCCGCCGGTCAGCACGGCAATATCGCCCAACATGGCCTTACGGCGATCGCCGAAGCCCGGCGCCTTCACGGCACAGATGTTCAGCACGCCACGCAGTTTGTTCACGACCAACGTCGCCAGGGCCTCGCCCTCGACGTCCTCGGCAATGATCAAAAGCGGCTTGCCCGACTGGCTGCTCTTCTCCAACAGCGGAATCAGTTCGCGGAGATTGCCGATCTTCTTTTCGAAAATCAGGATCAAGGCGTTTTCGAGCAGGCATTCCATCTCGGCCGGACGATTGATGAAATACGGCGAGATAAAGCCCTTGTCGAACTGCATGCCCTCGACCAACTCCAGCGTGGTCTCGGTTCCCTTGCCTTCTTCGACCGTGATCACGCCGTCCTTGCCGACCTTTTCCATCGCGTCAGCCAGCAGGTCGCCAATCGCGCGATCGTTGTTGGCGCTGATCGAGCCAACCTGGGCGATCTCTTCCTTGCTCGACACCGGCTTGGCCAGCGACTTGAGGTGCTCGATCGCGGCTTCAACCGCCTTCTCGATACCGCGGCGAACCGCCATCGGGTTGCTGCCCGCGGCGATGTTGCGGGTGCCTTCCTTGAAGATCGCACGGGCCAGCACGGTGGCCGTCGTGGTGCCGTCGCCGGCAATATCCGAGGTCTTCGACGCGACTTCGTTCACGAGCTTTGCGCCCATGTTCTCGAAGTGGTCTTCCAGCTCGACCTCTTTGCTGACCGTGACGCCGTCCTTGGTGACGGTGGGTCCGCCGAACGACTTGTTGATGATCACGTTCCGGCCGGTCGGACCCATCGTAATGGCGACGGCGTTCGCTAGTTTCTCGACCCCTTTGAGCATCTTGGCCCGGGCCTGATCTTCGAACAGCAATTGCTTGGGCACGGTTGACGTTTCCTTGAATATCTTGATGTGCTTACCGCAGTATTGGCTGGTAAGCCGAAGGCAATTTTTTTGAGAGCGTTTGCGCTTAGCTCACTACTTTGGCCAGTTAGTTCACCACTTTGGCCAGAATGTCGGTCTCGCGCAGGATCTTCACGTCACGGCCGTCGAGCTCAATCTCGGTGCCCGAGTACTTGCCGTAGATCACTTCGTCGCCGACCGAAACCGAAAGTTGACCGCGGTTGCCGCTATCCAGCAGCTTGCCGGGGCCGACCGAAACGACCTTGCCGCGTTGCGGCTTTTCCTTGGCCGAGTCCGGCAGCACGATTCCGCCGGCGGTCCGTTCCTCGGCTTCACGCGGCTCGACTACGACACGATCGTCCAGAGGGCGCAATTTGACGTTCTTCATGGCAGTTATCCGTTCTTATCTATGAATGTGTTTGCTGATGATTTTATTGGTAGGTGAGGGTCGCTTGGGCTGGCGCGGGACGATTTACATCATGCCGCCCATACCACCCATATCCATGCCCCCCATGCCACCCATACCTCCCATGCCTCCACCCATTCCGCCCATACCACCCATGCCGTGGTCGTGTGCGTGATGGTCGCCCCCTTCTTCCTCTTCCTTGGGAATCTCGGTGACGAGCGCCTCCGTGGTCAGCAGCAACGCGGCCACGCTGGCCGCATTCTGCAAAGCGGTGCGAACCACCTTGGCCGGATCGATGATACCCGCCGCCACCAGGTCGCAGTATTGCGCCTTGTCGGCGTCGTAGCCTTCGTTCTTCCCCTTCAGGTGGCGAACACGATTTACGACCACGGCGCCGTCGACGCCGGCGTTAGTGGCGATCGCACGTAGCGGATAGTCGAGCACATTGCGGATGATCTTCGCGCCCAGTGCCTCGTCTCCCTTGAGATCGAGCTTGTCGAGAGCCTTTTCACTGCGGATCAGGGCCACGCCACCGCCGGGAACGATGCCTTCTTCGAGCGCGGCTTGCGTCGCGGCCTTTGCATCTTCCAACAGCGCCTTGCGCTCCTTCATCTCGGTCTCGGTCGCGGCACCGCAATTGATCTGGGCCACACCGCCGGCCAGCTTGGCCAGACGCTCTTGCAGCTTCTCGCGATCGTAATCGCTTTCCGTGACCTCGATTTCGCGGCGAATCTGCTCGGCGCGGCCGTCGATGTCCGGCTTTTTGCCGGCGCCGCCGACCAGCGTCGTGTTTTCAGAGTCGATGATGATCTTCTTCGCACGTCCCAAGTCCGTCAGCTTGACTGCGTCGAGCTGAATGCCCAGGTCTTTGAAGATCGCCGTGCCGCCGGTCAGCACGGCCAGGTCACCCAGCATCGCCTTGCGACGATCGCCGTAGCCCGGGGCCTTTACCGCGGCGACATTCAGAATGCCTCGCATCTTGTTGACGACCAGCGTGGCCAGAGCCTCGCCTTCGACGTCCTCGGCAATGATCAACAGCGGCTTGGCCGACTTACTGATGGCTTCGAGCAACGGCACCAGGCTCTTGGCACTCGAGATCTTTTCTTCGTAAATCAGCAGGTAGCAGTTTTCCAACTCGACGGTCTGGCTGTCCTGATTCGTGACGAAGTGTGGCGAGAGATAGCCGCGATCGAACTGCATGCCTTCGACCACTTCGACGGTCGTTTCGGCCTGCTTGCCTTCTTCGACGGTGATGACGCCGTCTTTGCCGACTTTCAAGAACGCGTCCGACAGCACTTCGCCGATGCTGGCGTCGCCGTTGCCGGCGATCGTGGCGACCTGCTTGATCTCGGTCTTGTTCTTTTCGTTGATCGGCGTGGCTAGCTTCTTGATCGCCTCGACGAGCGCATCGGTGGCCTTATGGATACCGCGCTGCAGGGCCATCGGATCGGCGCCGGCCGAGATCATTTTTAGCCCTTCGCGGAAGATCGCTTCGGCCAGTACGGTGGCAGTCGTGGTGCCGTCGCCCGCGACGTCATTCGTCTTGCTGGCGGCTTCCTTGACGAGTTGCGCGCCCAGGTTCTCGAAGGCATCCTCAAGCTCGATGTCTTCGGCAACGGTCACGCCGTCCTTGGTGACCTTCGGCGAGCCCCAGCCCTTGTCCAGCACGGCGTTACGGCCACGCGGCCCGAGGGTACTGCGAACGGCCCGGGCCAGCTTTGAGACGCCTGCCAAGAGCGGCTGACGAGCCTCGTCATCGAACACCATCTGTTTTGCCACAGCGGATTCCTCCTGTTGGGCGAGTGAAATTTGGGACAGCCGTCCGCCGTTGCGTGCGCAGCCGCGTTAGCGTGGCCAGTGCGGCGACAAGTCCCACAGTTGTATTAGTCTGGTGGTTTGGCGAAAGGGTGCCGCGACCTCTAGCAATATTGGCAGAGACCGCTCCGTGGGCCGTCTAAAAGCAATGCGTGTGCCACGCCCTCGGGCTAAATGGCAAACCACTACGCAGCAAGGCGTTGCAGAAAATGGCTTGGCGCCCATTCGCGTGCGCCGCGTGAGAAGCTGACCTGAGGTGCCATTTTGGCAGCGAGGGGGCGACGCCGGGCTGCAGGAGGTCACGATCTCGGACTTCGGGAGCATAGTTCCGTAAGCCCAGGGCATCGTCGCCCCGGGGGGTTAACCGTCGAGGTCCTGGCTGCGGGGGAGACCGGTGTGCCGTACCTTGCCGTCGGGGCGAAGAACGTCGTCCTTGGCCGGCGTGTCGATAAGCGAATTCCGCACCGTGGATAGGTCGCGCAGCGAGGCTGGTTTCACGATCTCAGCCATCGTGACGATAAGGCGATCTCGATCAAAGCCTCTAGATAGCCGGGCACGTTCCGCGCGTCAGGCCCGCGTCGGCTCACGTATGCTATGCTCGCAAAGCCGCTACCGTTCTCCTCACTTCATAAACCGCGACTTGGAAAACGCGCATGAAATGGATCTTCATCGCCTGCGGCGGGGCGTTCGGATCGCTGGCCCGTTACTGGATGCAAGGCACCGTCTACAGTCTCACCGGCTGGGCGTTCCCCTTGGGCACCGTTTCGGTGAATCTTCTCGGCTGCCTGTTGATCGGCATTCTGTACGCGATGTTCAGCGGCCCGTTTCCGGTGCGTGATGAAATCCGCCTCGGACTGATCGTAGGTGTGCTGGGGGGCTTCACCACGTTTTCTGCGTTCAGCCTCGAAACATTTCTCATGGCCCAAGAAGGAAAGATGGCGCTCGCCCTCTTAAACGTGGTGCTCAGTTGCGTCTTGGGGCTGGTGGCCGTGTGGTGCGGATTCCGCCTGGCCGGCTACTACTTTGGCGTGCCGACGATGACGCAGTAGCTGGTAGTCAGTAGTTGGTAATCAGCAATTCGAGGCTGCGTGCCCCTCTTCACTGACTACTAGCTACCGCCTACCGACTACTATCTCAGCACTCCCGCGTTGCGGGCCGCTCGTTTGAGCGATTCCAAGGCTTGGCGCAGTTGCTCGATCGTGTGATTCGCCGTCAGGCTGATGCGCAATCGTTCGCTGCCGAGCGGCACGGCTGGGAATGGGACCGAGTTCACGCAGATATTGTCGCGATGCAACGCTAAGGTCATTTCGCGCAGCGCTTTCATCTCGCCGATGATCACCGGGATCACGGGGCTAGCGGCCTGGCTCGTGCGCAATCCGATTCGCAGTAGCCCTTCGTGCATGAAGCGGCAGTTTTCCCACAGCCGTTCGCGGCGTTCCGGCTCGTCGTGGATCACATCGATCGCGGCGCTCGCCGCGGCCAGCACCATCGGCGATGGTGCGGTCGAAAACATGCCGCTCCGTGCGAAATAGCGAATGTACGTCACGAGATCACTTTTGCCGGCTACGAATCCGCCGCACGCGCCGAGTGCCTTGCTCAAGGTGCCAACGTGCAAGTCGATCTCGCCTTCCAGTCCGAAGTAGGCCGCTGCCCCGCGCCCGCCCGGCCCGAGCACCCCGGTCGAATGCGCCTCGTCCACCAACAACAGCGCATTGTGCCGGCGCGCGACCTGCCAGATCTGATCCAAGGGCGCGATGTCGCCGTCCATGCTGTAGATGCCTTCGACGGCCACGACCTTGGTCCGCGCCGATCGATTTCGCTCGAGCACTCGATCCAGGTGAGCCGCGTCGTTGTGATGGAATACCTTGACCTGTGCGCCGGATAGCTTCGCACCGTCGACCATGCTGGCGTGCGCCAAGCGATCGAGGATCACGACGTCGTCCTTGCCAGCCACGGCCGAGATCACGCCAACGTTCGCCGAGTAGCCTGTCGCGAAGACGCAAGCTTCTTCCGCCCCTTTGAAGGTCGCCAGCTTCGCTTCCAACTCGCGAGTAATGGGAAACGTGCCGACCAGCAAGGGCGAGCTGCCCGATCCGGTTCCGTATTGCGCTGCCGCTTGTTGTGCGGCGCGCACGATGCGTGGATGATTGGTCAGTCCCAGATAGTTGTTCGAGGCCAGGATAATCATGTCGCGCCGGTCGGCGTCGAACGGGTATTCCACCGTGGCCGCGGCGTCGCTGGGTGCCAGAAGAACTCGGCCGTAGAGGTTTTGCCCAACGGACTGAAAGTGATGTACCGCCTGCTTGAAAATCGGGGCCAGCTCGCGGATTCCCATGCCCGCCTCGCGTGCTCGCAGCAGGTTCGCCAACGAGAATTGCTCGTCGATCTCGATCGTGGTCGTGGGCGCCGTGGTGAAAGGGAGTGAAACGTCGGCAATCGTCGGTTCGGCGTGGGCAATCTCGGGGGGCATGGCAAAGGCTCCTGGCTTGACCCCAACCTTTGGGGCGAATAATGGGGCTGAAAAGTGGGCAACGTTATGCCCCTATCAGCAGCGCAAATAATTCGCAGTTGTTACCTCGCTGGCGCGGTAAACTTACGGAAGCCGAATCCGTCGTGACGTCGGAGAAATTCGCCGAAACAAAACGCCGTGGATTGCGCTTCTGCTGGTATCAGGATCACTCCTCTCACCAGCCACCGAGCAAGGCGCTCCCATGAACACCGACACCGTACGCTTTATCGGAACTACCGTGCGCATTCAGCCCCCAGGATTTCCCGCGACACCCATCGACGCCCGGCTGGTTCCCCAGCCGTCGGAAGTCATCGCTCCGCCCGAGCCCCGCGTGCCGATCGCGGACCAACGGACTCGACCAGTGGAGCGCATCGTACCGTCAATGGCCGCGCCCGTGACTTCGGTAGCGCGCCGGCCGCAGGGCGACATCGTGGTTCGCGAAGTGAAGACGCGCCGTGATCGCGACGCCTTTATCAAATTCCCGTGGCGCATCTACGAGGGGGACAAGAATTGGTCCCCCCCGTTGTTGCTCGAAGTGAAAGCGTTCCTCGATCCGCGCAAGCATCCGTTCTATTTGCATGGTGCGGCGACGCAGTTTCTGGCCTATGACCAGGGGCAACTGGTTGGCCGTGTCCTGGTAAGCGACGATCCCAACTACAACGAGCAGCACGAGACCAACACCGGCTGCTTCGGCATGTTCGAATGCATCGACGATCAGGACGTCGCCTCGGCGCTGCTCGACGCCGCGGCGAATTGGTTGCGCCGCCGCGGCCGCACTCAGATGCTGGGACCGATCGACTACTCGACCAACAATCCTTGTGGGCTGTTGATCGAAGGATTCGATACACCGCAGCGCGTGATGATGAACCACAACCCGCCGTACTACGCGCGGCTGCTCGAAGGTTGGCAACTTACCAAGGCCAAGGACTTGTACGCGTGGTGGTTCGACGATTCGTGCGACATGCTGCACAAATGGGCCAAGCGTGCCGAGCGATTTGCCGGGCGCGGCGGTGCCGTCGTGCGTCCTCTTTCGCACGCGAATTTCGACGCTGAAGTTGCCCGCTGCCACGATGCCTACAATCGTTCGTGGGAAAAGAGCTGGGGCTTCGTCAAAATGACCGATGCCGAATTCCATCACATGGCATTCGAGCTGAAGAAATACGCCGCCCCGGAATTGATCCTGCTGGCCGAGGTTGATGGCGAGCCGGCCGGCCTGTGCATTACGCTGCCCGATTTCAACGAGGCCACGCGTCCCTTGAATGGCCGCTTGACGACGCTCGGTATCCCGATCGGCCTGGCGCGGCTGTTGTACAACATGCGGCACATCAAAAGCGGACGGATGGCCGTGCTGGGCGTCGTGGAAAAATTCCGCCGCCGCGGCGTGGTCGAGATGTTCATCCTGCGATCGCTCGCCGCCGGCCTGGCTTTGGGGTACACCGGCGCCGAGCTGAGCTGGACTCTGGAAGACAACGATCTAATCAATCGCACGATTGAAAAAGTCGGCGGACGCCGCTACAAAACGTTCCGCCTCTTTCACACCGATCTGTAGTCGCGTTCCGGCCGCGAGTCCGGGACGGCAAGCAACGTCGAGCGGTTTGCGATTCGATGCAGGATGAAGCCAGTTACATTTGCGACGCCTGCGGCGAAGAGATCGTCATTCCGCTCGACCTATCGGCCGGCGAGAGCCAGCAATACGTCGAAGACTGCCCCGTCTGTTGCCGTCCGAACGTGATCCACGTCGAGGTTGAGGACGGTGGCGAAGTGCGCATCTGGGCCGAGGCGGAATAGCTGGCACCCTTTGACTAGCCAACTTCGCGACCGGCCGAATGCTATTTCGTTCCGGCCCGTTCGGCTTCTTGCGGGTCGATGAATCCGTCGTGGTTCGTGTCGAACTCGGCGAAGCGTTCGACGGTCCCGAGGAATTCTCGCGGCGAAAGGTCCCCATCGCCGTTGGTGTCCATCCGCTCGAACCACACAGGCCCGCGAAGCGTCCGCCTGGGCCGCATGTCCGAAGATTCGTTTTGCATCGCGCGATCGGCCAGGACGCCGTGACGCACCTGCACCACGGTGCGATCGGGAACTTCGTCCGGCGTAATTCGGCCATCGGCGTTCGTATCGCAGGTCAACAATTGCGCCGTGGCCGCGGCGATTTCTCGCGCGCCCAGCCGGCCGTCATGGTTGACATCGAGAGCGGCGAATAGCGAGTCGCCACCGCGGTCGACGCGGACGGAAAATCGCGATCGCTCGATGGCGCGGCGTCGCGCGTAGAACGTTTCCAGTTCTGACGGCAGAATCTTGTCATCTCCGTCGAGGTCCACCGTATCGAACGCTTTCAGCGGCTCGTCGGCTTGCTCGACTTCGCTACGATCGAGCGATCCGTTGCCGTCTTTGTCGTACTGCCGCACTTGTTCGGCGGCCATGACGGATAGGTCCCGATCGTCGGTCTCGGCTTGCTCGAGCGACCATGCGAGCATTGTGCCAGGGCTCATCAACTGAGCCTCGCCCGTGGCGGGCTCGCTATGGATCGTCGTCCATAGGTTCGCCGTACCTGTGGGCTCGATTGCCAAGATGGGCCTGCCGTCCGCTTCGCCCGGCGCTTCGAAGTGCATAATCACGTTCAAGTCTGCCGGAACCTTTAGGAGCCCCGCCAGTTCCTCGGCCGAGATCGAGGTGCTTTGATTCTCGTCGAGCACGTCGAGCAGTTCTTTTGCTCGCAGGCCGCCGCCACTCTTCGCCTGGCGAAACCTCGGATACGCTGCCCGGATCATGCGCCATAGCTGCTCCCAGTTGGCTCGTGGCGACAGTGCCACGGCCATCGGGTTAATCGAAGGCGCCGTTCGCTGCGGGCTAGCGGATGATGAAGCACTCGCCGACAGTTCAGCGAGCGAGACACTGTCGTCTCCGCGCGAATCGCGTGACCTCAGTCGATCGGGAGCGACGTTCCGTTCCGCCGCAGAAATAACACCGTCACGATCAGTATCGAGCAGTTGCCATGTCGGAGTCGCGGTGGGGCTAGCCCCGGCTGACGTATCGTTTGAGCTGAGCGAAAGCCAGTCATCCCCTTGCTCGCCGGCCACTAACATGCGCCGTAATTCGTCACGGTCGACCTTGCCGTCGCGATTGCGGTCGAATCGCCGGATCGCTGCCTTTTGGTCCGCATCGCTTGTCAGTGCTGGGTTACCAAACTGCCCGGAACGGAACGGCCGGCTTTCGACCAGCGACTGCCACGTCAGTTGCGCGTCGGCGCTCTCTGTCGCGTCAGTTGAACCTTTGTCAGCGAGTATCTCGTCGACCAACCGATCGACAGCGCTGTACGGCGACTGGCCGTCGAGCGTCAAGTACAGGTCGCAAATCAACGGTCCGGCAGGCGTCAGCAGAATCAGGCGCTCGGGCGTAACATCGGGGAGCTTAATCGCTGCGTTCACCGCGGACGTATTTTCTGGGGAAGTTTCTTCTGCAGTGCGGACGTCGATGTCCGCAGGGGCGTCTTGATCGACGGTGGGCGACTCGGCCGGCCGCTCGTCGACGGCAACAACCGTTTCTTTGTCAACGGTCGATGTCGACGGAGCGTCCTTCGCCTCTCCGCAACCGGTCGCAGCCGCCATGAGGACCGCCAGTAACCCACAACGAAGACCTCTCACGCCAGCACGCCCTGGATAGGCTCGCCTTCGGCAATCGCGATCGGTCGGCCCATTTCGGAAATGTTTTGTTGCTTCGGATCGATCCCGAGCGCCACGCACAACGTGGTCAGCACGTCGCCAACGGCGACTTTGCCATCTTCGACCGTCATGCCGTCATCGCTCGTGCGACCGTAAACTTGCCCGCCACGAATGCCGCCGCCGGCCAGCACACAACTCCAGGCGTTGGGGAAATGGTCACGTCCCCCCATCGCATTGATTGTGGGAGTGCGGCCGAATTCTCCCATCCAAAGAATCGTCGTGGATTCCAACAGGCCGCGCTCGGCCAAGTCCTCTAGCAGTGCGCTCCATCCGGCGTCGAGCCGGGCCGATAGGTCCTTCACGGTCGTGAAATTATTCTGATGCGTGTCCCAGTTGCTCGTCGGCCCGATGAAATCACCGAGATTTACTTCGACGGTCGACACTCCCTGTTCGATCAAGCGCCGGGCGAGCAGACATCCCTGGCCGAAGACGCCCGGTCCGTATCGATCACGTACTTTGGTCGGTTCGCTGGCCAGGTCGAAGGCGCCCGCGGCCGAGCTATTCATCATGCGCAGGGTGCGCTGGTAGATGGTTTCATGTGCCTGGGCCACCGCCGCGCGATGGGCCGTCAGGAAGCCTCCTTCGAATTCACGCCACAACGCCACGCGATCAGCCACTTGCCCGTTGGTGCCGCCGGCAGGAACAAGATTCCCAAATCGCAGGTCGGCGTACGCCTCGGCCTCGCCTGGGTTCGCCCGGCGTTGTTCATCGACAACGGCCGGCGCGTATCGTGGGCCTAGAAAGCCTGCGCCGAACGCGGCCTGATTGAATTGTTGATAGGGGGCCACGCTGATGTATTGCGGCAGATCGGCGTCATCGCTGCCAAGCTCCTTGGCCACGGCGGCGCCGATCGCCGGATAACGCACTGGGCCACCCGGCACATGCCCGGTCCGCATCAGGTACGTTCCACGGCCGTGATCCCCTTCCTTCGTGCTGAGCCCACGCAGGATCGCCAGTTGACTGGCTTGCGCCGCCAGGCGCGGCATGTGTTCGCTGAACCGCAGGCCGGAAACACTGGTATCGATTTCCTTGAATTCGCCACCATTGGCATGGCCGGGCTTTAGGTCGAACGTATCGAGCTGGCTGGGACCGCCGCTCATCCACAACACGATGCAGTGCCGCCGCCGCTTGGGATCCGCGGTCAGGGCGTGCGCCAGTTGCGGCACCCAGCCACTGGCGCTGTACCCGAGCGCCGCCATCCCGGCGGCCTGTAAGAATTGCCGCCGATGCGGTTGGGCATTAAACACTTCGGCGATGTCACGTTGCATAGCGGACCTCGCTCAATGGTTCAGGCTGAACTCAGCACTGTTATAGAGGGCCCATAAAATGTCACCGAGCGCAGTCGAGCGTTCGATGTTGTCGGCCGCGGCTCGCGTCAACCGTGCTAACGATTGCAACAGCTCTTGCTCGCGCGGCTCGCGCGCCAACGTGGCCAGAAAAAGAATCTCGACCCGCTCTCGATCCGATAGTACCGGTGCATCGAGCGCCGCGAGCAAACCGCTGGTCGGACGGCTCGTGGCGCTAGTGACCTCGGGACCATTTAGCAGCAGCAAAACCTGTGCGACCCCAGCGTCGTAATCCAAGCGTGAAGCGCTGGGGGATTGCATTTTGGCCACGAAAGTTTGCCGGGCCACGTCAAAGCTGCCCAGGTTCTGCCGCGTCGGCGCGTTCGAAATTCCCGTAGCGGATAAACTCGATCGCATCAGCGAATCATAAAACTGCTCGGGCGTCAGCGTTTTGACCAGCATCCAGGCAAAGGCATCGGCCGGCGGATCGTCTTCCCCCGTGACGCTCGCCGCCTGGTAAGCCTGCGTGTTCGCTAGCGTCCGTACCAGGTTACGCAGATCGAAGCTGGTCTCGATGAAGTAGGCGGACAGTTCGCGAAAAACTTCTGGATGGCTGGGAGGATTGCGCTCGCTCAGATCGTCGACCGGCTCAACCAGTCCGCGGCCGAACAGGTGCGCCCAGGCTCGATTCACGGCCGCCGGCGCGACAAAAGGATTGTCGCGTGACACCATCCAGATGCCCAACTGCTCGCGGCGGGTGCCGGTATCGTCGCGCGATGGAGTGTCGCCGCGTGGATATCGCGGGCCGACCACCGTGCCCGTGCCTGGCAGCATGACCTCACCCGTCTCCTTATCAACCAGTCGCGCCCCGCGCCCCATTTGCATATCGCCCCCGCGGCCGATGCGGGCGAAGAAGGCCGCATAGCTCCAAAAATCGCCTTGCGTCCAGCGATCGAATGGATGGTCGTGGCATTGCGCACATTCCATTTGCACGCCCAAGAAAATCCGCGAGGTGTTCGCCGCCAACTCCTCGGGCTTCAAATCGAATGCCGTGTAGAACAGTCCAGGCCCTTCTTGCGAACCGCCGCTGGCGACCATCAGGTCGGCAACCAATTGATCGTAGCGCTGGTTCTTGGCGAATTGCGCCTGCAACCAGTTTTGTAAACCGGCTTGCGCGTCGAATTCGTCGACACCAGCGCCGCGCGGCACCATCATGTTGCGCCACGTCGTTGCCAAATGGTCAGGATGCAGATGCGAAGCGAGCAGGCGATCGATCAGTCGTGCGCGCTTTTGCGGATCCCGATCGGCGAGAAAGGCCCGCACTTCACCGACCGTCGGCACCACGCCGACCAGGTCCAACGAGACGCGACGCAGAAACGTCGCATCATCGGCCGCCGCTGGCGGCTTGATTGCGGCGGCAGCCCAATCGGCGGCCAGCAACTGGTCGATTCGCGCCGTCATCTGACGCGAATCGCGCGGCCGGGCCGGCGCAACGGGATCGCACGATGCGGCCTCGCCGGCGGCAGTTGCTGCGTTCTCTTCCGCCAAGGCGAGCTGCGAATGCGTGGCCCCCACGCCTGCGAACGGCGCGAGACAAAGTACCAGCGCAATAAACTTCTGAATCGTGCGCGACATGCCTGACCCCTTCTCAGCCGTGCCGTCTCGCGAGCAGCCCCGCCCACGGTCGGCTGCCATAGTTCGCCGGTCATTGTACCGCGCGGCGTTGTGAAAATCGCCAGCGCTTTTAAATAACTTCCATCGCCAGCAGTGTGACATCATCGTGAACGAGCGCCCCGCCCGTATGGGCGTGCAGGGCCTGCAGAATCGCGGTCCGCAGCTCCATCAGCGACGATTCGCGGTGCCGTTCGGCCACGGCAATCAGTCCTGGCAGGCCGAACAGTACCTGTTTGGCGTCGGGTGCCTCGATGACCCCGTCGGTATACAGCAGGATACGATCACCACTGGCCAGCGGCATCGAATGCTGGGCGTAGTGCGTTTCATCGCTGACGCCGATTGGTAAGTTCGACAGTCCCGGGCCGTCAGGCACTTCTGCCGGGCGCCACGCGCCGACACTTTGCCGGTACACAAGCGCTGGCGGATGCCCTGCGTACGAAACGTACAACTGCGACTTGCGGCGATAGAATTGCACGACGGCCAGTGTGCTGACCGTCGCAATGCCATGGTGATCAGCCAATGCATTCAATTCCGCCAGCACGCGATCACCGCGCAAGGAATTCATCCGCGCCGCGAGTGCATCGTAAAGCCACTCGCCCACCTGACTCACCGTCTGCCCATGGCCAGGCACATCCGCTAGCGCAACGCGAGTCAGCGAGTCCGCGCCGCACACGCTGAAATAATAAACATCTCCGCCTGCGCCCCCTTCGCACGAGCTACTGAAGAGGCTTGCCCGAACGCCGCTCGTAACGGCCTCGAGTTCGGCGTTGCGAATTCCACCCCAAACCTCGGCGCAGCGTATGTGATGTGCTTGCGCTTTAGAGCCGGCAGCGTCAACAATTGGCGCCGGCGGACGTGTCAAATGTCGGCGCGGCCAATAGATCAGTTGACGCAAGCGACTCATGCAGGCGCGATACCCACGGCGCAGCGCGTACCAAAGCGATCGAAGCATCGTGAGCTGTGTGGCGGAAGTTTTGGTTATTTCGCCGACGGATCCTGTCCTTCGCGGTTTACGTACACCCGATATAGGCTCTTGCCGGCCGTGATGTATAGCGTCTTTGCGTCACGGCCGCGGCCGAAGCCGATGTTGGTCGGGACCTCGGTCTTGATGTAGCCAAGTTCTTTTCCTTCGGGCGAGTAAATATAGATGCCGGGCCGGTTCTCGGCACGGACCGCCACCCACAGATTGCCATCCTTATCGCAGACCAGGCCGTCCGGCCCGTCGTAGGTACCGTAGTCGACTAGCGTTTTGCGGTATTTTGCCGAACCATCAGGCGCCAGGTCATAGGCCAAGAGCGCCATCAGACCCTTGCGCAGAGGCGCGGCTACTTTGTCGGCCTGTCCGGTCGATGAACCCAGGCGGTCGATGCTCGTGGCGCCGTTTTCGTTGCTGACGACGTACAACGTCTTTTGATCGGGCGAGACGGCGACGCCGTTGGCTTTGCCGGCGTCCGTAATGATGCGATTGATCGAGCCGTCCGGGTCGATGCGGTACACGCCCACCAGCGGCTGGTCGATCCCCTCGTATCCCATGTAGCGTGGGTCGCTGAAATAGATGCGTCCCTTCTTGTCGATCGAAATATCATTCGGCGAGTTGAACGGTTTTCCTTCGTACAGTCCGGCGATGATGTAGCTCTTGCCGGTCTTCATGTCGGTGCGTGTTACGCGTCGTCCGCCAAAATCGGCCCCCTCGGCCACGATCATGTCGCCGTTGGCGTCGAACTTAATGCCGTTGGACATGCCGCTGGGCGAGCGGAAGATCGTGGTCTTGCCGGTCGTGGGGTCGTAATGCCAGATATGACCGGCTTCGATAACCCCCTTCGGGTCGCGCGAGACGTGCGAGAACGTAATGTCGCTGAAGTACACCTGCCCGTCCGGCGCGACGGCAACCCCTTCGGTCAAAACGCTTCCCTCGAACAGTTTTTCGACCTTGGCATCGGGCGCGACGACAGGCTCGTCGGCGCGTGCCAACCCGTGCAAGCAGGCCGCCACAGCCGCGACGAGTAAAAGCCGGCTGACCGACAGGGAATTCTCGAACATTGTTCTCTCCTGGGCTGTGCGTGCGTGAGGGGTTGCCATGCGTGCTGCGAGCGGCGGGGGCGGCTTTCTAACCGATTCGCGTCCCCCCTCGCGGGCGATCGGCGTATTTTGCCGCCGCGATCGCGGCGAACCGCGTGGCCAGAACGTTGCGATTCTGGTCGCGGGCTCGTAGATTAGTAATGGTCTATTTGGCCGTATGCGCGCCGTCAAGTGACGGTCCCGCCAGAACTGCAAGCGCTGTCCTTTTCCCAACCCACCGCCCGGACAGCGAGGAGAACCCGCCATGCGTCCTGCCGCGCTCCTGCTGAGCATGTTGGTCGCGCTATGGGCGGCCGCCGGCGCAGCACAGGCAGGGGACGCCGGTATCGAGCACTTCGAAGCGAAGATTCGGCCCGTGTTGGTGGCGCAATGCTACGAGTGCCATTCGGCCCAGGCCAAGAAGCTGGGCGGCAGTCTACTGCTTGATAGCCGCGAAGGCGTTCTTAAAGGGGGCGATTCCGGAGCGAGCATCGTTCCCGGCCAGCCTGACGAGAGCCCGTTGATCGCGGCCGTGCGTTATGACGCCGACTCGGTACACATGCCCCCGAAGGGGAAACTGCCCGCGCCGGTGATCGCGGACTTCGAAGCCTGGGTGAAAATGGGCGCCCCTGACCCGCGCGATGCGGCGCCCGTAGCCGCCGCCGCGGAATCTTGGAAACAGACGCTGAGCGAGCGACGCGACTGGTGGAGCATGCGTCCGGTGGTGAAACCGACGGTGCCTGCGGTGCGCGACGCGAGCTGGTCCGCGCGCCCGGTCGACCGGTTCATTCTGGCAGCTCTCGAAGCCCAAGGTTTAACACCTGCGGCGCTGGCCGATCCGCGCACGCTCGTGCGCCGCTTGACGATCGTATTGACCGGCTTGCCGCCGACGGCCGAGCAAGTCGCAGAGTTCTTGCAGGCCTGGGAGGCGGCGCCGACCTCGTCGGCGTCCCGGCAAGTGGCGCTCGAGCGATTTGTCGAATCGCTGCTGGCTTCGCCGCACTTTGGCGAGCGCTTCGCCCGGCACTGGATGGACGTGGTGCGATTTTCGGAGACGCACGGCAATGAATGGAACTACGAGGTGCATCATGCCTGGCGATATCGCGATTACCTGATTCGCGCGCTGAACGATGATGTGCCGTACGATCAGTTGGTGCGCGAGCACATCGCTGGTGACCTGTTATCGACGCCGCGCATTAACCAGCGCGAGCAATTCAACGAGTCTGTCATCGGTACGGCGTTCTATCGCTTTGGCGAGGCGAATCACGACGATTGCATCAGCCTGCCGCAGATCGGCTATGACTTGGCGGACAATCAGATCGACACGCTGAGCAAGGCGTTTCAAGCGACGACCGTGGCTTGCGCCCGCTGTCATAATCACAAGCTCGACGCCGTCTCGACCGAGGACTATTACGCCCTGCTCGGCATCCTGCGCAGCAGCCGGGAAGTGGCGCACACGATCGATACGCCGGCGGTAAATGCCGAACCGATCGCCCGGCTGCGCGAGATCAAAATCACGTTGCGACGCGAACTGGCCGATGCCTGGCAGCGCGACGCCGCGCAAGTGGCCAGCTACATGCAAGCGGCCCAGGCCAAACGCCTGAATCAACCGGCTAGCCCGGACGCGGCATCGCTTGATCTGCAGCGACTGGAGAAATGGTCGGCCGTGCTGGCGGTCGAAAAAGCGCCGCGCGAAGAGGTCTTCGAGCCGTGGCGCGCGATGATCAACGCCAAGGTCGCTCCGGCAGCGGCGCCAGCCGACGCTTCGCCTGCGGCTGGCACGGTAGCGCCGCCTGTGGCAGCGACGCCCACCAGTTGGTCCGATCTGGCCGCCTGGTATACGAAGGAAGACGCCGAGCGCGGTGCAGCCAATGCGTCGCAATTCACGACCTACGCCGACTTTCGGGCGGATCGCCCTGACAAGGGAAATGCGAGCGACTGGCAAATCGGTGGGCACGCGTTGCGCGATGCCGGAAGTCGCAGCGGCGACTTTTCGCTGCAACCTGAAGGCGAAACAATTGTGCGAGCCGTGTTACCGGCCGGACTGTATACGAACACACTTTCCGACAAGCTGAACGGGACGTTGCGTTCGCCAGTTCTCGCGGGGCAGCGCAAACAGATCAGTTTTCAAGTCCTCGGCCAGCGCAGCAGTGCCCTCAGGCTGGTCTCGAACAACTGTCAACTCAATTACAAGAATTACAAAGCGCTCACCAGCGGCGAATTGTACTGGATCACGTTTTCGCCCCCCGAGAATTACGACAGCCTGCGGACGTATGCCGAACTGATGACGATGTTCGACAACCCGAAGTTTCCCGATCAACTGAGCGCGCTGGGGGGGGACAAGGAGAACTACAAGTTTCCGTGGGAGAAGGCGGCCGAAAACCCTCGCTCGTATTTCGGCCTTACGCGCGTCGTCATGCATGACTGCGACGATCCGCCCAAGGCGGAACTGTCACACATGCGTCCGCTGTTTGCCGCGACCTCTGACGCGAAGGACATAGTCGTTGAAGTTGGCGCTTTGCCGGCGCGCTATGCGGCGGTGATCGGCGCCGCGATTCGCAATTGGAGCGACGACGGTGCCACGGACGACGATGTGCGTTGGCTCGATGCCCTGGTTCGCGCGGGCCTGTTGACGAACTCCGTGGCCGGCAGCGAGCGATTGGCCGCGCTGGTGGCCGAATATCGCCAGGCCGAGGCGTCGCTCGCACTGCCACGAGTCGTGCCTGGGTTGGCCGATTGTGGGCCGGGCTTTTCACAACCGGTGCTGGTCCGCGGCGACTGCACACGACCCGGTACGCCCGTCACGCGGCATTATCTCGAAGCGATTTCGTCGCCGGACGAGCCATTCGTCACCGAGGGGAGTGGCCGGATGCAGGTGGCCGAGCGAATTGCCAGTCCCACCAACCCGCTGACGGCACGCGTGATTGTGAATCGCGTGTGGCATCATCTGTTTGGCGCCGGCATCGTTCGTACGGTCGATGACTTTGGCCATGTCGGCGACTTGCCTTCGCATCCCGAACTGCTCGATTACCTGGCGTCCCAGTTCGTCGAAGAGGGCTGGTCGCTGAAACGGCTGATCCGCGAGCTGGTGTTGTCGCGCACTTTTTGCTCCGCCGATCAACCGGCTGCGGCCGCGGAGGAGATCGACCCGCAGAATCGTTTGCTGGGTCATTACCCCGCGCGGCGGATGCAGGCCGAATCCATCCGCGATGCGATTCTGGCGACCAGTGGCCGGCTGGACCGCACACTGTTCGGCATGAGCATTCAGCCCTACCGTGAAAAAGAAAATGCCGACCGGCGTCTATTCCCTGGTCCGCTCGACGGCCATGGCCGACGCAGCGTCTACATTAAGAACAATCTGATGGAATCGCCCAAATTCCTGAGTGCGTTTGACTTTCCCGGTGGCAAGGTCGCACTCGGCCGCCGCGACGTGACGAACGTCCCGGCCCAGGCGCTCGCCTTGCTGAACGATCCCTTCGTGCTGGGGCAGGCGGACGAATGGGCGGCGCGCTTGATTGCGCGTTCCGATGCATCGATCGCCGCACGAATCGACGCCGCGTTCGAAACCGCGTTGAGCCGTCCACCACGGGACGACGAGCGACAGCGGTTCGAACAGGCCGTCGCGCAGTTTGCGGCGCTCTACCAGGTGCCAGCCGCGGAAGTGCTGCAAAGCCGCGTCGTATGGCGCGACGTGGCACACACGATTTTCAACTTGCAAGAGTTCATCTACATCCCATGACGCGCCGCGAGCGAAAAATAAATCACGACTCCAGTGCCTGCCCCGGCCGGCAACCCGCGCGCCTCAATCGGCGCGAGATGCTAACAACGTCGGCTAATGGCTTTGGCCTACTGGCGCTGTCAGGCCTGGCCGCGGGCACGAACCTCGTTCGTCCGCAGCAGGCTAAGGCCGCGACACATTTCCGGCCGCGTGCGAAGAACGTGATTTTCTGCTTCATGGACGGCGGGGTATCACATGTCGATTCGTTCGACCCGAAGCCCAAGCTTACCGAGCTTGACGGTCAGCCCTTCACGACGTCGACCAATGTTACGGCGAATGGGAATCGGCAATGGTTGAAAAGCCCGTGGGCATTCAAGCAGCACGGCCAGTGCGGCATGCCGGTGAGCGAGTTGTTTCCGCACATTGCCGAGTGTGTTGACGATCTGGCGGTGGTTCGCTCGATGAAGGCGGATCTGCCGCTGCATTCGACAGGCGTATTGCACCTGCACACCGGCGTGAACAATGCCGGCCGGCCGAGTCTTGGCTCGTGGGTGACTTACGGACTCGGCAGTGAGAACGAAAATCTGCCAGGCTTTGTTGTACTGAGCTTTGGCGTTGTGCCGTGCGGTGGGCTCGAGACATTCTCCGGTGGTTTTCTGCCAGCCAACTATCAAGCCACGTTGTTCGCCGCCGACGGCACGCCGATCGATAACATTCATCCGGCCGACGCCGATGCACGCGTGCAGGCGGCCAAGCTCGCGCTATTAAAGGCCCAGGACGATTCGTTCGCCCGTTCGCTCGGCGGCGATGACGCTGTGGAAAGCGCGATCAAGAATTACGAGATGGCTGCGCGGATGCAGCTCTTGGTTCCGGACGTGCTGGATCTGGCGCGCGAAACCTCGACCACGGAAAAACTGTACGGCATCGACTCGGACATACCGTCGAAACGGCTCTACGGCATCCAATGCTTGCGGGCCCGCCGACTGGTCGAGGCGGGCGTGCGGTTCGTCGAGATCACCTGCCCGCCCGGTGCGTCTAACGGCACCTGGGACCAGCATGGCGCGCTCAAGCAAGGGCATGAAAAGAACGCGCTCGATACGGACCAGGCCGTGGCTGGTCTGATTCGCGACCTGAAGCAACGTGGGCTGTTCGACGAAACGCTGATCGTTTGGGCTGGCGAGTTCGGCCGAACGCCCCACTCGGCCGGCCGCGATGGCCGGGATCATCACCCGGAAGGCTTTTCGGTTTTTCTGGCCGGCGGCGGCATCCGCGGCGGTACCATTCACGGCGCCACTGACGAAGTCGGCATTCAAGCAGTGGAAAATGTCTGCGACATTCACGATCTGCATGCCACGATCCTGCACCTGCTGGGACTGAACCACGAGCGGCTCACCTATCGCTTCGGCGGCCGCGATTTCCGCCTGACCGATGTCCACGGCCACGTGATCCGCGAAATCGTCGCCTAGAATCATTTTCTAATTTCGCGGATTCGATAGAGCGGTAATGCGCGCCTATGAATCCCCTCTCCCCGGCGGGGGAGAGGGTAGGGTGAGGGGGCAGGCTGCAATACGAACGCAGCTCAATAGCAGCCGCAGAAGGCAAAAAATCTGAAATGCATGTCGCATTTCGCGCTCCGCTCCTCTCCTTCTTACAGCGGACGTGTGCAGCAGTCACGAGAGCCGAGCATGCGATCGACCGAAGAATTGGTGCAAGCCGTCTTGGCGGGCGAAACCCCGGCCTTTGAGGCGCTTGTGCGCCTTTATGAACGCGCTGCGACGCTCACGGCCTTTGCGATCTTGCACGACTTCCACGCGGCACAGGACGTAGCGCAAGAGGCATTCCTCATCGCTTACGAAAAGCTGCCCCAGCTTCGCGATCTTTCGTCCTTTGGCGGCTGGGTGCTGCAAATCACGCGGAGGCAGGCGTCGGCCGCGGGCCGCAAGACGGGATCAAACCTTCCCACCACGGAGTTGACGGACGCCATTCCCGCGCACGCCGCCGAGTGGATCGAACCGTACCGGGCGCTGGTCGAGCATTTGGGACGTCTGCCTGAACAGGAACACGTCGTGATGGTCTTACGTCATGTCGAAGGACGATCGGTTCAGGAAATCGCTACCACACTTGGTCGGCCCGTGGGAACGGTCACCAAGCAGCTTTCGCGCGCCGTCGAACGATTGCGATCCTGGCTGGTTGAGGTGGAATCATGAACAACGAATCGCGCATCGAGCAGGCCTTGCAGTCGTTGGGCAATGCCTGGCCCGCCGAGAGGTCGATTGCCACCGACGTCATGCGGCGGATCAACGGACGGGCTGGTCATTCAGTAGCTCCACGCAGACGCCGCGGCCTGTCGCGCTTCTGGATGGCCGCGGCCGCCGTGATAGCGCTAGTGGCCGGACTGTGGTGGGCGTTGCGAATGGATAATTTGCTGCACGCGCACACGATCGCTTTCGATAAGTTGACCGCGCTCGATAATGCCGTCTATCGCGAAGATCACATGGGAATCACGTACGCCATTCATCGCGCCGAGCGCTTCGAAGGAGGAGGAATTGCTTTGTTGGCGTCCGTGCGCGGCACGCCCACGACCCTCGAAAGATTTCCCATCAAACGGCAAATGTTCAGTTTCGGTCGCCAACGCGTCGAGGGGCCTGCACTGCTCTTACGAGGATCACCCCAAGGGACCGGATGCTTCACCATCGATCTCGCTTCTGTAGATTGCGAGGGGATAGACGTTCGCTGGTTTATGCTGGTCCCGCGTGGAACGCCACCGGGTTTCTTCGATGCCGCACCGGACAAAGTCAGGATACCGGTTGGCTTCACACCGCAAGGCGATTTTGGCAAAGCCGAGTTCACCGACCAACGCGGAGTAACGCATCATGCGACTTGGGATATCGAGATCCCGCTTGCTCAGCCCGAGACGTTGCCCGATCTCGATGCAGTAGCGAGGCATGTTTACTCGGATATGGCTTCACTCGATGGCGTGCCGTATCGACAACTCGATATGGGAGTCAGCCCCGGTAATCGCAAGCTATTTGGTGACCCTGGCAAAACGACCGCAGCAGACTTCGCGCAGGCTGTGGCCAGTCATCTCCGCTTTTGGCAGCAGGGGGATGTCGACTTTCAACTGGAAGGACAATTCACAACTGAGTCGCGCAAGCAACTGGCCGCAATGGCGCCGGGGTTGCCGCCGATGCCTGAGACGATCGGACTTCCGTATCAACCGCTGGTTGATGACGCGCTGCTCGAAAGAGTTGCCGAGCACAAATCACTCAAGCGGCTCTACCTGAATGGCACAAAGATTACCGACGCGGGACTTGAAAGGCTCGGCGGTCTCGGGGAGTTGGAAGAGCTATCGCTGGAAGATACCGCGATCAGCGACGCGGGGCTGGTGCATCTGGCCACGCTTGCAAGCTTGAAGGAGCTTTCGCTGGGTCATACCCGAGTTACGCCCGAGGGGGTGGCGCGTCTGAAGCAGGCGATTCCCACGCTGGCCGTCAAGACCGACCCGTCGCCGCGCTGGTGGTACGGCCTCAGCCGCGAGCTTACGGCTCCTCGCTCTCCTTGATCAACGTCTCGGCCGGCACCGATTTGATCGTCACCTGCGTCATGTCGTCTTCGCCATGGGTGAGTTTCAACTCTAGCGGCGCCGCTCCGTCGCGTACGTAGTAGGCCGTGGCCGTCCCATCTTTCACTCGCGTGGCGCCCGGCTTGGGGAGCCAGACCGACCAACCCAAGCGCGCGAGTTCGACATCGAAATGCTCGAGCGACTTTTCCACCGGCTGCGCCGTCAGACAGGACAACTGGGGGCGATTGGGATCGTATTCGATGTTGGTTCCGTCCGGCGGAAACGGCAGATCAAACGGCAGCTTCACCGCGGCGTATTGCACGCTGGCCTGGCGCCGTTGCGCGGGTGCCACGGTTATGAAGACCGTTACGGCCTGCGATTGCCTTTTGTACGAGGCAATGCGCATGTTGACCTTATCGGCCTGGGCGGCCACGGGCGAGGCATATGGCTGCCAGCCGGCCTCGGCAAATTTCTGCCCAACTTGGGCAATGGTCTTTTCCACCGATTCGCGCGCCAAATAAATCGTGCTGGCCGGACTGGCAAAAACCTCCCGGACTTCCTCGGCCCGCGGCAAACGACGCGTGTCGAGCGCGCCGTCGTTATCGCCAGTCTCTTTCGAGCCCGAGCAGCCACCTGCCGTCGCACTCACGCAGCTATAAATCAACAGCGCGAGGCAGAAAAAACGAAACGTCATAGCAGCGTCGGTATTCGATGAGCGACCCAGGAGCAAACACGATCGTCGACCGGGCGGTAATTCTGGCCGGATTCGGCTTGTCGCACAAGGCAGGATTCACCGCGCCGGGCGTTGATAAGTTGCTCGGCGACCAGTTCATGCGATACGATTCTGAGGTGCTTTGCACACCGTCCGCGCAAGCGCAAACAAAATCCCGGCGCGCTTCGTTCCGAAATGCCGACCTATTGATATCACGTCTCAAGAATACTTAAGGAGCCGGCTATGTCCGACGTTACGCGACGCGGTTTTCTCGGTACGGCTGCCGCTGCGGGCGTGCTCGCTGTTAATGCGGCTGACGCGCAGGGTAGCTTTCCTTTCAAGAATAACGTGCCGGATCCGTTGCTCTCAGGCAAGGATTTGCCGACCTTCAAATTCGCGCTCGAAAAATCGGCCGGGCGGACGCTGGATGGCAGTTTTGGCAAGGAAGCGACCGTTTTGCAGTTGCCGATCTCGAAGGGGATTGCCGGCGTCTCGATGCGGCTCGAGCCGGGCGTCATGCGCGAACTGCACTGGCACGCGACGGCTGCGGAATGGGCCTTCGTCGTCGAGGGGCGCTGCCGTACCACGGTCGTCGATCCGCAAGGCAATTCGCAAACCAACGACTTCGATCCCGGTGACATCTGGTACTTCCCACGCGGCCACGGCCATTCGATTCAATGCCTGGGCAAGCAGCCTTGCCATTTCATATTGATCTTCGACAACGGTTACTTCTCCGAATTCGGCACGTTCAGCATCAGCGATTGGGTGGCGCATACGCCCAAGGCGCTTCTGGCGAAAAACTTCGGTGTGCCCGAATCGGCGTTCGAGGGCTTCCCGAAGGATGAAGTCTATTTCGCACGTGGCCCGGTCCCACCCGATGCACCGCAACCACCGCTGCAAGGCGGTTTGAAATCATCGCCGGACTCGCACCGCTTTCGCATGCTGGCGCAGGAGCCGCACTCGATTTACAAAGGGGGGCGTGAATGGCGCGTCGGAGCGGATCGCTTTCCGATTTCGCAAACCATGACTGGCGTAATTCTGGATCTCGAGCCCGGCGGCCTGCGCGAGCTGCATTGGCACCCCACGGCCGACGAGTGGCAATACATCATTGACGGGCAGGTAAGCGTCGCGATGTTCGGCTCGCACGGCCGCTACCGCGCCGAAACACTTGACCAAGGGGACGTCGGTTACATCCCGCAGGGCTACGGCCATTCGATCGAGAATACCGGCACTAAAACAGCTCGCATACTTATCGCCTTCAACACGGGCCACTACCAGGCGATCGACCTGTCGCAATGGGTCGCCAGCAATCCGAAGTACGTGCTGGCTGCGAATTTCAACAAGCCCGAGGCGCTGTTCGACAAATTCCCGAAAGATCGGGTGTTCATCGGCCCGCCGGGCCCACCGAAGCAGAGCGAGCGCGAGATCAAGTAGGCGACGGGATGTTCGGCCGTGGCGGTCTTACCACCAGCGCCAAACCCATCGCCACCAGGCACGCGGCGGCGGCCGGCAGGTAGGCCCAGCGATACGAGCCGAGCACGTCCCACACGCTTCCGGCCAGCATCGGTCCGGCGACTCCGCCCAGGCCGTAACCGGTGAACATCATCCCGTAGTTGGCTCCCAAATGCCGCGTGCCGAAATATTCGGCCGTCAGCAGCGGGAATAGCGCCAGGTTGCCGCCGAAATGAAAGCCAACCCAACAGGCGGCCACTTCGAGCGTCCAGACCTTCGAGCCCATTTCGACGAGCGCCAACACCATCGCGGCCTGCAGCAGCGAAATCAGTACCAGCGTGCGCCGTGCTCCCAAACGCTGTGAAACCCAACCCCAGGTGATGCGCCCCAGCGCGTTGAACACGGCCAGCAGTCCCAGCGCTCCTTCGGCTTCGAAATCAGAGAGCCTTCCCTCGCGTATGCCAAAATCTTTCAGCGAGCCGATGACCATTAGCCCGCAACTCGAAGCCAGCATGAACGCCAGCCACAGCATCCAGAACGCGCTCGTGCGCACAGTTTCGGCCTGGCCGAAATCGGGCGTTCCGATTGATGTTGAGGATGCGCGGGAACTATCCGCGGGAACCGCAGGCAACCATCCTGCCGGCAGCCAGCCGGGCGGTGGATTCTTCAGAAGCGATGCGCCCAATGTGACGAACAGTGCGAAGATCACGGCATAAGTCAGGAAGGTGCCGGCGACGCCCTGGGCCGGGAGCAGTCCGCCCCAATTTCCGGCCAGCTTGATGAACAGAAACGCGCCACCACCGAAGCCCGCCACGGCCAGGCCGGTGATCAAACCTTTCAGATCGGGAAACCATTTGACGCAAGCCGCGATCGGACAAACGTAGCCCAGCCCGATGCCTGCGCCGCCGATGACGCCAACCCCCACGAGCACGGCCGGAAAGCCAGGTCCGGCGAGCGCCGCAAAGGAATAACCGGCGGCCAGCACGAGCCCGCCGGTCGTCGCGACGACACGTGGACCGACGCGGTCTTGCCAGCGGCCTGCCAGGATCATCACCAGTGCGAAGACTAGGATGCCGGTCGAAAAGATGGCCTGCGCCTGCTTTCCGCTGTAACCGTAAAACCGCTTCGCCCACACGCTATCCGAGACGTGCAGGCGCGCCGGCACGTCGTCGTTCAAGAATCGATCGAGCGCGGCCTTGGCTTGGGCTCGATCATCTTCGTGCGCTGCGGCCAGTTGCTTCTTCAGCGCCTTGTATTCGCCAACTAGAATGGAATGCTCGGCCGGATCCACTTCCAGAATCTGCGGCGAGAGAGTGACCGTTAGTTCCGAGCGGCTGGCTTTCAGGGCCGGCACGAACACGCCCCATCCGTAGATCGCGCCCAGACAGGGCTGCATCAATAGTGCGCCCAGCAGCACCAGCCAGCGTCGATATTGCATCCGGATCCCTCTCGTTGGCGCATCAAAGCGGCAAAGATGACGCCCGGGCCGAGTCGCCGAGAGTCTGCCACGAACTGAAGCTGGACAAGGCGGGTAGTCTAGCATTCGGCGCGCGCCGATGCGCGACATGCCGAGAAATGTGCCTGCCACCTGACAGAAAAACGAAGCGCGTGGCGTGCCGATGACACGACACGGCGGATCAAGAAGATCGGCGCGCTTGCCGGTCTAAGACGCGGCCTTATTCGCCCCGTCGTAGCGGCCGAAGATCATGCGGCCAGCGCTGGTTTGCAGCACGCTGGTCACGGCGATCTTGACCGTCTTATTCAGGTGCTCGCGCCCTCCCTCGACGACGATCATGGTGCCATCGTCAAGGTAGCCGACACCTTGTCCCGGCTCTTCTCCCGGTTTCACGATCCGCACGTCCAACGATTCGCCCGGCAGAAACACGGGCTTGAGCGCGTTGGCCAGGTCGTTCAAGTTGATGACGTCAACGCCTTGCACCTGCGCAACCTTATTCAAGTTGTAATCATTCGTGACGATCTTGCCGTCCAAGTGCTTGGCCAACATCACGAGCTTCAGATCGACCGGGTGCCCGGCGAACTCGGGCAACTCGCGGTCGTACATTTGCAGATCGACCTTGTCGCTCGAGCGTAGCTTGTGCAGCACGTCCAGTCCGCGGCGCCCGCGGCTGCGGCGGGATCGATCCGCGCTATCGGCGATATTCTGCAACTCGGCCAGGACGAATCGCGGCATGATCAACTGGCTGTCGAAGATCTTGGTCTCGACCACATCGGCGATTCGCCCGTCGATCACGACGCTGGTGTCCAGGATAAACGGCTTCAAGCCCTTCACTTCCTTGGCGAACTCGACGTAGGGGATGATAAAGCGGAAGTCCTTGCGAGTTTGCATCAACAGACTGATGCAGATGTAGCACAGGACCATGCCCAGGGTCAGGTTGATCGTCGCCCGATAGACTTGCCAAATCGGCAGCGGTGCCAGGGCCAGGCCCACGACGTAAGCCAGAAACAGGCCGACGATGGTGCCGAAATAGACGCTCGAGATGACGTCCAACTGCTTTTCGCGTACGAGCACGTCGGCCGCGATCACGATCAAGGCCAGCCCGACTACCCCGATCAGCACGCCCCAGGGGAGGAACGGGTGTGGGTCTTTGGGAAACCAGTCAGCGCTGATGACCGAGGCTCCCACCCCCACCGCGACCATGATGAAAAAGGCACGCAGCACCAGCAGACTGATGCCGTTGTCCCCTTTTTGCGAGACACTTGTTGGAGATTTCGAGCTCATGCGCTTCTATCGTTATCGTGGCATTGTCGAGCCGGAGCAGGCCACGCGCACACACCGGTCGAACGTGTACATTTTACCAGCCCTACTTTCGGGCACTACGCGGGAGGACCTGGAATTTAACCGTCTGTACCCCGTTCTGTTCCGAAAATGCGCCCTGTAGCGGTCTACCGGCCACGAATGCCTACGACTTGGGCGTAATCTGCCCGGGGTCATGCCTTCTTGAACAGCCGTGTAAACTCCTGCTGGGCGTATCGATCGGTCATGCCGGCCAGATAATCTCCTACGGTGCGAGGCCAGCCAACCTGGGCGGCGCGAATCTGATAACTGGCCGGCAATAGTTCCGTCCGCGCCAAGTATCCAGCGAACATCGCGGAGAGCATTTCTTGCGCCGCGCGGCGCACCGAAAGCAATTGCGGATGACGATAAACGCGTTCGGCCAGGAATTTTTCCAATTCCAGTTTTTGCGTCGCCAATTCCTGGCTCGGCTCGATCACGAGCGGCGCCTGACGCACGGCCGCGACCGAATCGATTCCGCCCGCCTGCAATCGCGCTTGAGCTTGCTGGAGCAGGTCCCCCACTTGCCAGTCAACGAGCTCGTGCAGGATGGCTCGCCGCAATTGACTTTCGTCAAGCGCTTGGTAGCGAGAACGCACGCGACGCTCAGCCTGTTGCCAGAGCGGGAGCGTCATTAATTCCCCCATCGACAGCAGCCGATGCTCAAGCGCGTCATCCACGTCGTGCGTGTCATAGGCGACGCTGTCTGCCGCGTCGACCACTTGTGCTTCCAAGAGTGGGCGCTCGGTCGCGGCGACTCCTTTTGTCGCCCGGGCCGACTGTCCTTCGAGAACTTCGATCGATAGGTTCAGGCCTGGGAATTCGCGATAGCGCTGCTCGAGCTCGGTGACGATCCGCAGGCCGTGCCGGTTGTGATTGAATCCGCCATGATCGGCCAGGCAGCGATCGAGCGCGCTTTCTCCGGCATGCCCGAACGGTGGATGGCCCAGGTCATGGGCCAGTGCCAGCGCTTCGACCAGATCCTCGTTCAAGCGCAAGGCCCGCCCGATGGTGCGGGCAACCGACGCGACTTCGATCGTGTGGGTAAGCCGCGTGCGATGGTAATCCCCCAGGTCGCCGGTGAAGACTTGCGTCTTCGCGCTCAGTCGACGGTAGGCCGCGCTGTGGACGATACGATCCCTGTCGCGCTGGAAAGGCCCGCGATACGGATGCGGTCGCTCCGTGTGATGGCGGCCTTGGCTGGCGGCACTATGCATCGCGTAGCCGGCCAATAGCAGGCGATCGCGCTCGGCGACACTGGCGACCTGCGCCGGCTCTGTGATGTCGGCTTCCGAGGCTCGCAACTCGTCACGTTTCATGACGGCCCCAGTTTTTCCGACAGCAATTCCCACAATGCATCCAGAGACTGCGAAATCACATCCACGCCCGATAGCACCGGCATGAAATTCGTGTCGCCACTCCAGCGCGGCACGATGTGCCAATGCAAATGCCCCGGCAAGCCGGCGCCCGCAACGCGTCCCATGTTCAAACCGACGTTGAACCCTTCGGCGTTGAGCAATTCGGAGAGAAGCCCGACCAGGCGCGTGATCGATTGCATGGTCTCGGACTGTTCGTCGGTGTCGAGCTCGTCGAGCCGCCCCTTGTGCAGCCGCGGAGCCACGAGCAGGTGCCCGTTGTTGTACGGATACCGGTTCAGTACGGTCACAATCTTCTGACCGCGATGGACCAGCAGGTTTTGCCGATCGTTGGTATCGGCCACGGCCCGGCAGATAAAGCATTGCGGGTCGGCTCCGGGCAGCAGAGAGAGTTCGGCCTGTTGCGGCTTCGGCTTGTCGATTTCGCCAGTGATGTAGGCCAACCGCCAGGGGGCCCAGAGCTGTTCGTGTTTCAAGCGAGCGATCTCCCGCAAACGGCGCTCTGCCGCGCCCTATTTTCAAAAACTCGCCGGCACCACCACGTGACCCTGCCAGCGTGCCGACTGCTTAGTAAGACTAAAGCGGACAGGATGTTGTGGCAAGGCGGGTAAGCGAGGCCAGGCCCAGCACGGCCGATTTGACCTGCACGCGATCGGTGTCCCGCAGTTACGATAGGTGATCGTAGAGCGGCACGTGTCGCAACCGGTCGATCGAGAGAATCAGGAATCGAGGCTATGAGCTTTCGCGTTGACTTAGAAATCTTTCGCGGGCCGCTCGATCTGCTCCTCTACCTGGTGCGCAAGCACGAGCTCGAGGTCGTCGATATCCCGATCGCGCCGATCACGGATCAATTCCTCGAATACCTGGCGCTCTTGGAACAGCTTGACGTCAACGCGGTCGGCGATTTCCTGGAAATGGCCAGTACGCTGTTGGAATTGAAAAGCCGCATGATTCTTCCCCAAGGGGACGAAGTCGAGGAACCGCTGGACGATCCTCGCCAGGAACTCGTCCGCCGGCTGCTCGAATACAAGCAATTCAAAGATGCCGCCAGCATGCTCGACGAGCGAGCCCGCGATTGGCAAGAACGCTTCCCGCGTCTCGCCAATGATCTGGCAGGGCACAAGCGCGACGTGGCCGAAGAGCCGATTCGCGAGCTCGAACTTTGGGACCTGGTCAGCGCGTTTGGCCGCCTCATCGAGCAGCATCAATCGAATCAGCCCTCGAATATCGTTTATGACGACACGCCGATCCACGTCTACATGGAACGGATTGGTCACCTGCTGGACGATCAGCCGCGCGTGGCCTTCACCGAACTGTTCCAGCCGGGCATGCACAAGTCGACCCTGATCGGCATGTTCCTGGCCATTCTCGAGCTTGTTCGCCATCATGGCATGCGGGCCGAGCAGAACGACATGTTCGGTGAAATCTGGTTGCTGCGCGATCAGATTGAAAAGGCCCAGGCCGAAGCTAGTTCTTGACGCCCCCTTGAGGGACCTGTGCCTTGCCCCGGCATCGATCTCGTCTAAACTGGGCGTTTCGTTTCAAGCCGGTTCGCCGGCATAGTGCGTCGTGCCGCCCCTCGCCACACGCTTTCCAGGGTGAACCGTATCGGTCCCCGCCGTGACCAGTTGATATGGTTCATAACGCCCCTGTCAAAACGTTGATTCATCGCGGCCTGACGGTCGAAGGCTATTCGCGCGCCGCCGTGCAAACTTATTGGCGGATCCCCGAGTTCAAGCTCGGCTTCGACCTGGGCGCGCATCCCTGGGACTTCATGACCACGGCGAATTGGTTCATCTCGCACACGCACTTGGACCATGTAGCGGCGCTGCCGGTTTACGTTGCGCGGCGCCGCATGATGAAGATGGAACCGCCGACGATCTACTTGCCTGAGCAGGCCGTCGAGAGCGTCGATCGCATCCTGAAGCTCTTCACGCGGCTCGATCGCGGCCGGCTTCCTTGCCAGTTGATCGGCATCAAGCCGGGGGACGAGATCGAGATGTCGCGCGAGCACGTCGTCACCGTCTCGGCCACGGAGCATCGCGTCCCGTCGCTCGGGTTTGTCGTGTGGGAGCGCCGTCGCAAACTACGGCCCGAGTTCGCCGATCTGCCCGGCGACAAGATTCGCGACCTGCGCCTGGCGGGTACCGACGTCACCGAAGAGCGCCGCATGGCCCGGCTAGCCTACGTTGGCGACAGCGCTCCCGACGGACTGGATAGCTGTCCTGCCATGTTCGAAGCGCAAATCCTGATCACCGAGATGACGTTCGTCGCCGCGCGACACCGCAAAGAGAAGATCCACAAGTTCGGGCACATGCACCTGGACGATATCGTGGCGCGCCGCGACCGCTTCAAGAACGAGATCATCATCGCCTCGCACTTCAGCACGCGCTACCACTCGAAGCAAATCCGGCAAATGGTCGAAGCAGCCCTGCCCGACATGCTCGAAGGGCGTTTGCATCTCTGGCTGTAAGCGCGAGTAGCATGACTTCGCTGCAAAACCCCTCTCCCTCTGGGAGAGGTCAGGGTGAGGGGAATTAGGTGGCGAGTTGACATTTGGCCTCCGTTCCGCGCCACTCTACACCAGCCCCCACTTCTTCCGCAGCCACCACTCGACACCCAAGAGTGCAATTAAGAGCAGAAAGAATGGCCAGGTATCCCACAGCGTCCGTTTGACCATCGTCTCGACTTCGAGTTGCTCCAACTGCTTCTGGATCGTGGCGAACAATTCTCCTAGTTGATCGGCCGCCACGGTCCGCCCGTTGGTCATCGCGGCCAGGCTGTCCATCATGCCGCGATCGGCCGCGGGGTTGTCCAGTTCCAGGTCTTGATCGTAAACCAGGAATCGCGCCTGGGCCGAGCCGATCAGCGCCCCTTTTACGGAGGCCTTCACGATCAACGTGTAGTCTCCGGCCACTTGCGCATCGGGATAAGTGCCGGCCATTTCGCCGGCCGTGTGCCTCATACGCGGCGACGCCTTGCTGCCGTCAGGCCGTAAGATCTCGACGTCGTAAGTGGCGTCGGCAATCGGTTCGCCGTGCGCGTCGCGCGCCCCGGCCGTGAATTCGACGCGCGCGCCCGGGCTGTAGCGACGATCGTCGAGGTTGACCCACACCGAATTTTCCGTCGATTGGTCCTTGCGCGCCAGCCACAGCACGACCTGCCGCCAGAAGCGCTTGTGCGCCGCCTCGAAGCCGCCCAGGCACCAGCGCCACGTCGAATCGCCACCGAAGGCCAATACCCGGCCTCGCCCGAAATCGCGCGCGATCAACAGCGGGTGATTGTCGGGAGTCTCGGCCAGCACCGTGGCTCCGCGCTGCACGCGATCCAGTTTGTTGGCGCCGTCGAGCGCCGGCAATTCCTCCCAGGCTTTCCCGTTCTCGGCCGCCGGCGCCAATTGCATGATGCTATGCGTTTGACCGATGCGCGTGGGCCGCATGGTTAATTTCGAGCCTTCCGGCAGGTGTAAATCTGCGCGAATTGCCTCGCCAAAATTTTGCCGCTCGAGGCGATCCATATCGACCGGCAGCACTTTTGACAGCGGCGTAGCCGCGTAGCCGCCAGGCCCGAAGCTGTGAAATCCGCCGACCATGATCAAGCCGGCGCCGCGATCGACCGCCTGTGCGAGCGCCGACAGTTGACGCTCAGTAAAAGCGACCGAATCCAAATCGCCGATGAAGTAGACGTCGTACCGGCCGGGCTCAAAAAGCTCGTCGAGATCCTTGGGCCGGGTCTCCGGCTTGCGAGCGTCCATCGTGCGAAAATCGACATTCATGTCCGGCGAAGCGTCGAGCGAGCGGCGCAGAAATTTGATGTCCGGCTGTAAAGCGCCGTTCAAGTACAACACCTTCAGGCCGCCGTCGAGCACTGTGACGAACGTACTGACTTCGTTGTTCGTGGTAACCAACTCGCCCGTTTGAGGCGCCGCTTTGAGCGTGACTTTTTTCTCGCCTGCCGAATCCGGCATGTACTTCATTTTGATCGGCAAGCGGTCGCCGTTCTTTTCGGCGCGAATGCGCTGCGAATCGACGACCTCCATCTTGCCGGGCGTCGTCTCGACGGAAAGCTGCACGACGACGTCCTGTCCGACGAAGCCCTCCAGTTGGGCGACGGCCTCGATGGCCATTTCGTTCTTGACGAACACGACTTGCGGCGCGCGCATGTCGGAAAGTGCCACATCGCGGGCTTGATCCAGCGCCCGGGCCTGACCGAACGGAACCGCGTACAGCGGGAAGCCCAGGTCCGCCAGCCGTCGGGCCGGTGTCTGCGGGGGCACGTCCTTGGCCGGCACCGCGCGCTGGGCGCCATCCGAAAGAAGCACTACGCCGGCCAACCGCTTCCCCGTCTCGCGCCGCAAGGTATCGTCAAGAACCCAACCGATCGCGGTTTGCGAACCGTCGGCCTTCTCCGGCCACTGGGTTGGGCTGTCCACGACGTCGATCGCATGTTCCTCGGCATCAAAGGTGTAAACCTTCACCTCGATCTCGTTGGCCAGGTTCGTAAGCTCTGGCTGCGCGGCTTCGAGGCTCGCCCGCAACGATTCCCAACGTGTCTTGTCCCCGGCCGCGTCGGCAATCTGCATGCTGCGCGATTGGTCGGCCAGAATTACGACCGTGGTCGGCTTGCGGCTGATCGTGGTCCACACCAGCGTCGGGCGCAGCATGGCCAGAACGATCAACAGCACGATCACCAAACGGAGCGCTACCAGTCCGCGCCGGCGCTTCTGCGAGACGCGTGACTGCCCCGGCCCCAGTGCCAACAGTCCGAGCAGCACCGCGGCCGCAAGCGCGACCAACAGGTAACCGCCGACAGGACTGAGAACTAAACGGAGCATTGAGGGGAAGGCTTAAACAAAGGCAGGATGACGATTGCAAAATGATGAACGGGGTAACTTCAAGTTCGCGACTCTGCTCTCCGATTCGTCAATCTGCATTCATCATTCATCATTTCGTATCACTCTTTCACCGGTTGCGCTTCGCGATAGAAACGGTTGGCCAAAACATGCTCGGCCCCTAGTACGATCGCTACAATGGCAATCAACAACGGGAATAGTTCGCGGCCGACGCGATCGAGACTGACGTGACGGTCGATCTGCTCCTGGCTGCGCGCGACATGAAATGTCTGCTCGCCGAACAGTCGCTTCAACTCGTCCTCGTCGATACGCGTCAATCGACTCGCCTCGGGCGTCAGATTCACGCTGAAGCCCCGGTTCACACCGTCCTTGTCGCCGCCAGCCCGGATTCGGTAGTTGCCAGGCTGTTGCGTCGCCGCCACGACCACGGCATTCTGCTGATTGGGGGCCTGGCGAATGCTTTCGCCGCTGGGGGTCGAGATCAGAAACGTGGGAAACCGCTTCTCGGGCTCGATCGGCACGACCACCGTCTGTCCTGCCGCGTAATTCATGAGCTCGTCGTTACCGCCAACCAGGTACAGCATTATCTCGTTCGAGAGCATGAAGAAGGGCCACGCTCCGGCCCCCCACAATTGATTCCAGCGATCGTCTTCGGCCAGTTCGGCCAATTCCGAGACCGGCGTCACGAACGTCAGCACGCGCCCTTTTCCCAGCGGTTTTTCCAGTAGCGCCGGCTGTCCTCCGGCGAGCGCCATGACGGTGCCGATACCCTGCTGCAGACTTTCAAATTGCCAGAAGCGATAGACCGGAAAATCTTCCCACGGCACTGAGCCGCGCCGAGAACGGAACTTGGCCAGGATCGGGTGCTGATCGTTCCGCGTGCTTAAATAGTTCGTCCCCTCGGGAAAACGCGCGACGAAATCCAGGGGGCCAGGCAATATTTCCTGCGCCGCTTCGGCATTGAAGCTGGCGAATTGCCGTTCGACATTACTGCCCAGGAAAATGCCGACCCCGCCGCCGGCCCGCGCGTAATCGGCGAGAATTCGCCATGTATTGTCCGGCTGTGGTGGCGGGTCGAGCAGACAGACGGCCGCATAGCTTTCCAGCGGACGACGCCCAAGCTCGGCGAAATCGACCACTTCGCACTCGTAGCGAGCGTGTCCGGTGCGACGAAAATCAGCCGGAGCAAGCGCTTCGACCAGATTCGCCGCGTGATAATCGGCCGGCTGCGTGGCCGCCACCAGCACGCGCCACGGCGGCTTGACCTCGACCGTGAAGTAACGCTCGTTGTCGATCGGCAGACTGTCCTGCTGCACGATACGCACATAGCCCTGATGCGTGCCGATATCCAGTCCGGCGGCCGAGAAGTCGAGCGTCTGAGCGCCGCCGGGCACATAATTGACGGTCTGCTCACTGCGCTTCTGCATCTGACCGTCATTATCGGCCAGGTACATTTCGACCACGGCATCGCCGGTCATGCCCAGCGAATCGAGCTCACCGACCACGTGCAAAGGGCTGTTGCGCGCCAGCACCTGACTCGATAGCTGTAATTCGCCCAGCGACAGGTCACGCGGATCGAGCACGCCCACGTCGATGACATAGACCGCCAAGCCCGGTAACTCGAGCAGGGCGCGCGTCATACGATCAGGCGTGTCGGTGTTCCAGGCCGTGGCAGCCAGGTCGGTAAAGACGTAAATTTCCTTGCGCTCGAGCTCGCTCTTTTTCAGAAGCGCGACTGCTCCCTCGATTAATTCTGGAAGGGTTCGCCCCAGCCCGGTCGTTTCCATGCGACCAATGCGTTGGCGGGCCGTGCTCATATCGATCTGAAACGTGGGCTCGCCGGGCGTGGCGTCGACGATCGCCACCTGGCTGTCGGACGGCAACCGGGGGAGCAGCCACTCGGAGATTTCTTGCGCCGCTTCCAGACGGGTCTTGTTTTCGTGCCGGTAGCTCATCCGCGGCGCGGTGTCGAAAACCAGGGCCGCCGCGGTCGGCGCCTCTTGATCGCCGATTACGCCCGAGGCGTGAATGCTGGGGCGTGCGAGCGCCAGGGCCAACAAGCAGATGGCCGCCGCGCGCAGCGCCAACAACAGCAGGTGCCGCAGCCGCATGCTGCGCCGATTCGACTGCTGTCGTGCCTGCAAAAAGCGCAGCGCAGGGAATTCCAACAGCCGCGGTTGCTGCCGCATGATCAAATGCAGCACCACCGGAACGGCCGCCAGACCGGCGCCAGCCAAAAAGGCAGGATTAAGGAAGTCCATGAGCTGCGTCGCAGCGGTGGTCGGTATTCAGTAATCAGTACCTGGTAATCAGTGGTCGGTGCGTGGTCGTTGTTAGCACAAGGGGGCACCTATATGCGTGTCACTGACTACTAGCAACCGACTACTGACGACTAGTTTCTCAGCACCTCGCCCGGCGGCTGAGTAGATATCCGGTCAGGGCGCGGTCGAAGCGCATGCTGGTATCAAGCGGCACGTAGTCGATGCCGCTTTGAAAACATTCGCGTTTATAACGCTCGCGGAAGCGATTCATTTCGGCGATGTAGTCCGCCTTGAACCCATCGGCGTCGAGCGTAACCCGCTCGTCCGATTCCGGCTCGTGGAACTCGACCAGCCCATCGAAAGGGAAGCGCACTTCGGCCTCGTCCAGAATGTGAAACAGAATCACGTCATGCCCGCCGTGTCGCAGCCGGTGCAGGGCGTGAATGATCGGGTCGGGATCGGCCAGCAGGTCCGAGAAGAGCATGACCAGGCTTCGGTGCCGCATCATGGCCGCCAGTTGGATCAGGCTCTTGGCGATCTCGGTCTTGCCGGACGGCTTTAGATTCGCGAGTAGCGACAAGATGTTTCCCAACTGCGTCCGCTTCGAGCGCGGCGGCAAGCTTTGGCGAATCTTCTCATCGAACGTAATCAGCCCGACCGGGTCTTGCTGGTGTACCATCAGGTAGCACAGCGCCGCGGCCACGCAGATCGAGTAATCGAACTTGGTCAGCTCTTGCCGATACGTGTAAGCCATCGACCGGCTCAGATCCATCACCAGATAACCGGTGATGTTGGTCTCGGCTTCGAATTTCTTGATGTAGTACTTGTCCGTCTTGGCAAAGACCAGCCAGTCAATGTCGTGCGGATCGTCGCCGGCGGTGTATTTGCGATGTTCGCTGAATTCGACCGAGAAGCCTTGAAACGGGCTGGAATGCAAGCCTTGCAGGAAGCCTTTCACGATGAACTGCGCGCGCAGGTCCAGCCGCGAAATCTCGCGCACCACCTCGGGCTTCAAATATTTTTCAGCTACCGACATGACAATCTAACAGTTAGCAACGGAGCCAAAGATTACTTAGCCACAGAGGCCACCGAGATCACAGAGAGAATCGTTTGATGCCGGCAATCATCCGAGCGCCGTCGGAGTTCAGCAGCGAGTCGCGATCCTTTGATTCCATTGCGATCTTGTATCTCCGTCCTCGGTGCCCTCTGTGGCAAAAACATCTCTTCAACCTTGGAATTTCGGAATCTCGGGCGTGGGAATCAGTTCCAACAGACGCTTGATCACGTCTTCGGTATTCATCCCTTCGGCCTGGGCCTGGAAGTTTGTGCTGACGCGGTGCCGTAGCACGGCGACGGCCACTCGTTTGACGTCATCGATCGCGACCGAGAATCGTCCTTCCATCGCGGCCAGCGCCTTGCCGCCGTTGATCAGGAATTGCCCGGCACGCGGACCGGCCCCCCAATCGACGAGTTCTTTGACGAAGTCCGGCGCCGATTCGTCCTTCGGCCGGGTCGCGCGCACCAGTCGTGCGACATATTTAATGATGTATTCGCTGACGGCCACCGAGCGGACCAGTTTTTGCAGATTCACGATCGCTCGACCTGAAAGGACGCGTCGCACCTCGGGCTTTTCGCCGCGCGTCGTCGAAGCCAGGATCTGTTCCTCTTCGGCCAAACTGGGATAGTTGACCTTGATATTGAACATGAACCTGTCCAACTGCGCTTCGGGCAGCGGATAGGTTCCTTCCTGCTCGATCGGGTTTTGTGTTGCGATCGTGAAAAATGGCTCCGGCAAGTTGTACGTCTGCTGCCCGACCGACACTTCGCGCTCCTGCATTGCTTGCAGCAGCGCGGCCTGCGTCTTCGGTGGTGTACGGTTGATTTCGTCGGCCAGCAGGATGTTCGTGAAGATCGGGCCCTCGACGAAGCGGAAGTTTCGCCGCCCCTGGTCATCTTCTTCCAAGACATTCGTGCCCGTGATATCCGAGGGCATCAAGTCCGGCGTGAACTGAATGCGTTTGAAAGTGACGTCCAGGATTTTGGCCAGCGTGCTGACCATCAACGTTTTGGCCAGGCCGGGCACGCCTTCCAATAGGCAATGCCCACCGGTGAATATGGCGGCGAACATCTGCTCGATGACTTCGTCCTGGCCGACGATGACCTTCTGCAATTCCTCCTGCATCAATCGCCGATGCTGGCTGAACTCCTGAAGAACCTCGCCCAGATTGCGATGGGTAGATTTGGTGCTCAACGCGTGTCCTTAGTGATGTGCTCGGGACTCTTGCCGGCCGGCGACGGGATATAGCGTCCGCGCTCGCACCCCTTATATCAGGATGAGAGGCGGATAAAACGCGACATATTTTCATTCTAGCTGGCAAACGTCCAGACGAGCAACGCGGGGGTGTTGCAGGCCGCAAAGTCAGCTTTATGCCCACAGTTTGCCGACGCCCCCTCAGCGGGACATGTCAGAACATGCATTAGGCGCGCGGTGTATTACGAAGGACAATGGCCGCGAGTTCGACATTTCGGCGCTGATTGCCGTCGAGTGTCAGCAGAACTGCGAAGTCTGTAGCCGGGGTCTGCGACCCCGGAGCGCCACGATGAGGTCCCGCCCTCGAAGAGGCCCGCCACAGAAGACAAGCAGATTCTCAACTTTGCAGTTCTCCTGCGAGAACTGCCCGCTGCGTTGCTGGGGCAACGATGCAAAAGTAGAATGCAAAGACGGCTGCCGCTCGCGGCTGTCCGTGGGGCAGCGGACGCGTTGCAGCGACGGCGTGGAACCCTTCGCTTTGAACCTGGTGGACCGCGGACGACTTGCCAACCCTCCACCGCGTGACGCATTTCACGGCGGGATGGCGACGTCCTTAGTTTCTCGTCAGTTCGAATTTCGATTCTCGAAGAGGCCACGGATGCGGCAGCGGATCGTACTTTGTCTTCTCGTGGCCAGCATCGCGGCGGGCGTGTTGACGCAGGCGGCCCGTGCGGAGGTCACGGCCGAGCAGGTTCGCCAGTCGATCGACCGGGGCGTGAAGTATCTGAAGCGCGAGCAGCGCCGCGATGGCTCGTGGCAAGAGCATCCGACTTTGGCCGGTGGTGTTACGGCACTGGCGACGCTGGCACTGCTGAATTCTGGCGTGCCGGCGGATGATCCGCAGATTCGCGACGCGCTTGCCTACCTGCGCAAGATTCCGCCGAAATTCAATTACGTCGTTTGCCTTCAGACGATGGTCTTCAGCATCGCCGAGCCCACGGCCGACGCCCTGTTAATTCGACGCAACGTCAAATGGCTCGAAGAGCAGCAAAAGCGGGACAAGGCGAACGAGAAATTCCGCGGCGCCTGGGGCTATCCCGAAGGGTATGGTGATAACTCGAATTCGCAGTTCGCCGTGCTCGCGTTGTACGAAGCGCATCGCGCCGGCGTGCCGGCCAGCATGCAGACGTGGCGCCTTGCGCAGCAGTACTGGCAGCGTGCCCAACGCCCTGGTGATGGTTCGTGGAGCTACAAGCCCAACGATCCAGGCAGCGGCAGCGGCAGCATGACCTGCGCCGGGATCGGGGCCATGATCATGGCCCGCGACGTTCTCGACGAAGGGGACGCGCGCGTTGACGGCGACCAGGTGAAGTGTTGCCAGCCGCACGAGGAGGACGAATCGATCGATCGCGCCATGAACTGGCTGGGCCGGCACTTTTCTGTGCGCGTCAATCCGGGCGACGATCCTCGCGCCTTTCTCCTCTATTATCTTTACGGCCTGGAACGAACTGGCCGGTTGACGAACCAGCGCTTCATCGGCAAACACGATTGGTATCGTGAAGGGGCCGATTGGTTGATCAATCTGCAGGAAGACATCTCGGGCTTCTGGCGCGGCACGGGCCTGGGCGAAAACGATTCGCATATTGGCACCAGCCTGGCGCTGTTGTTTCTGGCGAAAGGGCGCCGCCCGATCGTGGCCGCCAAGATTCGCCACGGGCCGCAGGAAGACTGGAACCATCATCGGCGGGATCTGGCGAACCTGGTGGCGTATACGGAAAAGCGCTGGCAGCGCGATCTCACCTGGCAAGTGATCGACGTCGATGCCGCCACGAGCGACGACCTGATCGAGTCGCCTGTCCTGTACTTGGGAGGCACGCAAGCGCCCGAGCTATCGGACGACGACATCGCGAAACTGCGCGAGTACGTTAACCGCGGCGGGTTTATCTTTGCCGATGCGGTTTGCGAGGGAGCAGAGTTCGATCGTGGCTTTCGCGTATTGATCGATCGCATGTTCCCCGAGCCTGACCACCGCCTGCACTTGCTACCGCCGGAGCACGCCGTCTGGTCGTCCGAAGAGCCGGTCGACCCGCGATTCGTGCGACCTCTGTGGGGTGTCGACGTCGGTTGCCGCACAAGCGTCATGTACTGTCCGGAGAACCTTTCGTGTTATTGGGAGTTGGCGCGACCCGGGCGCGAGTTGGTGAACGAGAAGAAATACCCGGCCGAGATCGAACGCCGGATCGCGGCGGCCCGCGCCATCGGCGTGAATGTGTTGTCGTACGCCACGAATCGCGAGCCGAAATACAAGCTCGATCTGCCGCAACTGGCCGACAGCGCGCCTGAGGACTCGGTCGGCCGGGCCAAGCTTTACATCGCTACGGTGAAGCACGCCGGCGGCTGGAACGCCGCGCCGATGGCGCTGCCGAATCTGTTGCGATATGTCTCGGGGGAGTTGGGGCTGCGTGCCAACACCGACGCTCGCGAGATAACACTGTCCGAGGAGCGCATTTTCGACTTCCCGGTCATCTTTATGCACGGTCGTAACGCGTTCCGGCTGAACGATGCGGAGCGGAAGCGGTTGAAGACGTACCTCGAACGTGGCGGCGTGCTGGTCGCCGACGCGATCTGCTCGAGCGAGGAATTCGCCAATTCCGTACGGCAAGAAGTCGCGGCCATCTTCCCCGACCATCCGCTGGAACGAGTGCCCGGTACGGACGACATTTTTAGCGATAAGTACGGTGGCTTCGAGCTCAAGACGCTCGAACGACGCGAGCCTGAACGCCAGGCGCCCGGTGGACCGCTGAAAGCCAATGTACGGCAAGTTGAGCCTGAGTTGGAAGCGCTCAAGCTGGGCGATCATTACGCGGTACTGTTCTCGAAATACGATTTGAGCTGCGCGCTCGAGCGACACGACTCGCTGGAATGCCCCGGCTATACCCGCGACGACGCCGCACGACTGGGTTTGAATGTCGTGCTGTATGCGCTGCATCAGTAGGACGTCCCGGCTGCCGCGATCGTAGGGTGCCCTCTGGGCACCATTTGTGCATTAACGGTGAATGCGGCTCGCGCTCTGTTCGCGTCAAGAATGGTACGCAAAGCGTACCCTACAAGAGGCACTGGACTCTCGCGAAAGAACGGTTAAATCGCTTATACTACGTGCCGATTTTTCTGGGGCGATTTTTGCGGACTCAAGCTCGGCAGCTACGCCGGAGGTGATTGCTATGAGTGAATGGATTGTCAAACTGCTAGGGGCTGACGGTACGAAATTGCTCGAGCATCGGTGCGGTACGATCGCCAAGGAGCGGCTGCACCTGCCAGGCCCCGACTTCGTCGACCGGATCTTCGTTCCCAGCGATCGTAATCAACGCGTCATCGGCAACCTGGCCTGGATGTACAACCACGGCCGGCTGGCTGGCACCGGCTATATGTCGATCCTGCCGGTCGATCAAGGAATCGAACACTCGGCCGGCGCTTCGTTCGCCCCGAATCCGGACTACTTCGACCCCGAGAATATCGTCCGCCTGGCGATCGACGGTGGCTGCAACGCCGTGGCGTCGACGTTCGGCGTGCTGGGAAGCGTGGCCCGCAAGTATGCTCATCGCATTCCGTTCCTGGTGAAGATCAATCACAACGAGCTCGTGACCTACCCCAACAAATTCGAGCAGATCATGTTCGGCACCGTGCAGCGTGCCTACGACATGGGAGCCGCCGCGATCGGTGCCACGATCTACTTCGGCTCGGAAGACGGCGACCGCCAGTTGGTCGAGGTCGCCCAGGCATTCGACCGCGCTCACGAGCTAGGCATGGCCACCGTTCTGTGGTGCTATCTGCGCAACAAGGCCTTTAAGAAGGACAAGGATTATCACGTCTCGGCCGACCTGACCGGCCAGGCCAATCATCTGGGCGTCACGATTCAGGCTGACATCATCAAGCAGAAGCTGCCTGAGAATAACGGCGGTTACAAAGCCCTGAACACGGGGGGCGAAAGCTACGGCAAGTACGACGAGCGGATGTACACCGAGCTATCGAGCGACAACCCCATCGATCTGACGCGCTACCAGGTCGCCAATTGCTACATGGGCCGGGCTGGCCTGATCAATTCGGGCGGAGCCTCGGGCAAGCAAGACCTGGTCGACGCGGTGCGCACGGCCGTCATCAACAAACGCGCCGGCGGCACCGGCCTGATCAGTGGCCGCAAAGCGTTCCAACGCCCGATGAAGGACGGCGTCGAGCTGTTGAACAAGATCCAGGACGTCTACCTGGATAAGGGTGTCACCGTCGCCTGAGAAGAGTCGGCAGTGGGCCTTAGGCGGAGGGCAGTAGGGTGCCCTGCAGCGCCCGCGGGATCACGCCTACCGATGCCTGAGTGGTTTCGCTATCAGCACATTATACTAGCGCAAAAACAGAGGCCGTGTGGCGAAATCCGCCACCGGCCTCTGTGTGTTTCATTGCTGCGATTAGTTTTCGGTTTGATCAATCACAAAACGTTTTAGATGATCACCGAACGGCGGCGCACCACACGGCGATAGCGGCGTGCCAGGTCGTCGTTCGACGCCTTCTTCGCGGCGCCAACTGCCGGGCTGCTGTTGACGACCGACGACGCCGGTGCGGCGGTCGATGTAGCACTACCGCGTTCGGCGCTCATCATCAAGGCCACGGCGCACGCACAAGCGCCCAACGCACCGACAGCGAGCATCGCACGAAACTTGGTCATTGCTTGTTCCTCGTTATGCAAATCGAATCATCAGGGGACGCATAGGCAATGCTACGCAGCTGTTGTGGACTGTCAAACAGATGGCCAAAATGTCAGCTTCCAGGTTTCCGCCAGTTGAATAGGTCGCCCATTTTATCGCGAGGGTCCCTGTAAACACCCCAGGGCATTCTCCGAGCGGGGCAAGCGTGGAGAAAACCGTCACGGCGACAAAGTCGAATTCCGTGTTACGCGCGACAGCAACCCGCCGACGATATCGCGACCTACGCTGACCAGATTTACCAGAATCAACACGGCCAGCACCGTGTGATAGACGTCGGGTGTTGTATGCGCTGCACGATCGGAGAGCAGATGCCAATGCCTGCCGAAAGCTCGCCCGTACCAGGCCAGCTTCTGAGGACCGGCTGCAAAGAAATAGCTGGACCAGTGCGTCTGCCATTGCAGGAACGCCCAAACGCTCAAGGCGATCGCATTCGGGAAGGCCACATAGGAAATCCGCCACAACCCGCCCGCGATAAACAGCAGCATCAGCAAGAGCATGAGGCCGGCCAGCGATACGAGCGGCTCGCGCTCGACCAAGCCCGACCAGCCGATGAAATCGAGCGCGAACCATGCGCACAGAAGGATCGCCAACCAGACAGTCGAGGTTCCGAGCCGTGCAAAGCCGGTTGCAGGATGGTGCTGCATCTTCTCCTCGATAATGTGCCAGGCATTGAGCGGCTATGTCGAAAGCCGCGGGATGCGCGCGAACGCAATTCGCACATTATTCGTTCGTGCGGTACGAATCTTGGAAGCTAAGCATTTGTTGATTTACGACGGCCGTGCTTTTTTGACGCCGTAATCACGATTAAGATCCACTCATGCGATTGCGACTGACCGGTCCGCTGTTTGGACTGACACTACGAGGCATGCTCGTCATTACCACGCTGTTGGCTGTCGGTATGGCATTCATAGGTACCAAGGTCAAGCAAGCTCGTGACGAGAAGGCTATTGCCGCTGAAATCCTTCGCGCCGGCGGCAGGGTCCGTTACGAACATTATGGAATCGATAGTTCGACAGCGCAGAATTCGCGCACCTGGTTCGAACAATGGATCGATCTTGACCTGGAATCGCACGTCATCAATGCGACCCTCTCGGGCCCGACGGTCACGGATGACACCATCGCCCACCTGGCGGGCCTGCCGCAATTGCGATATTTGCTCCTCAACAATACCAATGTATCAGGGACCGGTCTTGCCAAACTCGCGCAATTGCAGTCGCTACGTACTCTTTGGATTTCAGGCAACACGACTGATCCCTTGACGGACGAGGCCTTGGCCGCGATTGCACGGTTGCCCGCGCTCACCGTTTTAAGTATGCAAAAGCATGACGCACAATCAACGCGCCAGCCCGGGGCCGTTTTGGGTCCTGATGCTTTGACACCGCTGGCACGCATGCCCGCGCTCACGCAATTAGAACTCTCGGGGCCTGGCTTTAGGGACGAACATTTTCGGCAGCTTCCGCAGCATAAAAGGCTGTTTACGCTGAGCCTGACAGGGACCGGCGTCTCGGACGCGGGACTGGCTGGCATCGCCGTTGCCATGCCGGAGTTGCGGTCACTACGAATTACATCTTGCCCGCTGACCGGAGTTAACTTCGCGTGTTTACGCAGTTGCCAGAATCTGAATTCTTTGTCGCTTTATCAATGCGCGATTACGGACGATGATGTTGCCGGCATCGCGCAACTTGACGAGTTGCGCTTTCTCACGATGTCGCGAGACTTTCAGTTGACGGACGAGGCTCTGCGACACATTGGCGTGATGACAAATCTGACGTGGCTCGATGTGCAAGGCGCATGGTTTACTGATAACGGGGCTCAGCACCTGGTGGGTCTGACTTCGCTCACCCAGCTATCGTTGAACTCAAAGACCGGTAAGTTCACCGACGCCGGACCGTTTATTGCGATTAAGAACTTGACGAACCTGGCATTGGGGCCGCAGGGTCTGCCGGCGTCTACCGCTCAACAGTTGCAAGCGAATATGCCCCGCACCGTGTACAGCAGCCTGCGGGCACCTCGGTGAATCACCGGGAAAGAAGTGCTTCGCTTTCGGGCGCTCGACAACAGTGCGCGGCGCCTACCCCAAAAACGCCTGTCTCATTTCCGCGATGTATCGCGGACATTCGACGAGCGGATCGGTCGGTTCTTCGAACTCGAGCACGATGTAGCCGCGGTAGCCACTGTCGCGAAGAATTTGCGCCAGCCGTTTCAGATCCGCAGGTTGGCGTTTACCGCCGGCCGGATGCATTGAGATCTTCACTTGCACGTTCACCGCATAGGGAGCGATGCGTGCCAGGTCACCATAGGGGTCGGGCGTGTTGAAATTGCCCGTGTCCAGGTTCACGCCGAACCAGGGGCTCTTCACATCGTTGACGAGCTCTAACAATCCGTCGGCCGTGGCGGTCAGCCCGCCGTGATTTTCGAGGGCCAGATACACGCCGTGTTCGCCGGCGTACTGACAGGTTTCCTCGATACCGGCCACGGCCAGCTTGTGCGCCTCGTCGACGCTCAACCCGCCGCCGGCATTACCCGAGAAAATGCGGATCACCGGCGCGCCCAGTACTTCGGCCCGCTCGATCCAGCGTTTCACGTCCGCGATCTGTTCGTCGCGCTTCGGTCCGGGGGGCAGGCAAAAATTATTTCCCACCGCGGTTCCGGAAACGTCCAAGCCCAAGTCAAACGCCAATTGCTTCAGATGGCGCAGATATTCGTCCGTGGGATCCTTCGGAAAATAGTACGAGGTGAGTTCGGTTCCCTCTAACTGCATCTTCGCACAGTCGGTGATGAAATCGTCAAGCGACAATTTCGGCGGCTTCGCGTTGAGCAAATCGCGGTAGCTGTAGGCCGCCAGGCTGAATTTGAATTTCGGACCGCCCACGCGACGAATCGGCTCGATGGCCTGTGCGACTCGCGAGCCGAGGTTGACTGAGCCGAGCCCTAGTCCGGCCATGCCGAAGGCCGCGGTGGTTCGCGCAGCAGCGCACAGAAAGTCACGCCGATCGTGCCGGTCGTTCATCGCACGGAAGCTCCTGGATTGTTGTCGCCGGCGGCTATTTTAGAAGCCCTGACAGACGACAACAACCAAGCAGCGTGCGTAGCGAATCCGGGGTTAGAAAGCTCAGCCCTGCCACGATCATGATCGCGGCCAAGGGGGCCAAACCGGTCGCCACCGACATCAGGCCCCAGGCGAGCACGCTCGCGGCGACCAATAGCGGCGCCGCCAGGCGATTCCAGGCTAGCACGATGAACAGGCCCTCGAACAGCACGAACGAATGCGTCCAGGCATTCACCAGCCAAGGGTGTACGTAAAGCCAGGTCAGATCGGACATGGCCGATTCGCGGCGCCCCAGCAGCCACCACACCGCCGTCCCGTCCCACCAGGGCGTTTCGTTTAGCTGGGCGAGCAGCATCATCACGTAGACCAGCGTCAGATGAACCTGGATCAACCGCGTTGGCACAGTCGCCGTCCAAGTGGCGCGAGGAAGATTGTCGTCGGCGCTTTTTTCGGAGGATTCTTTACGTCGGGCGAGCCAGCGATCGAGCGACAGGTACGCACCGGCCGGCGCCAGGCACAAGTAGAACATCACGAAGGCCAGAATCGGCTCGACTTCGCTCGTTACGACGAACGAACGATGAAAGTACGACAGCACGACGATCAATGACAGGATCGACGTCACGCGCGTAAACAGGCCCACGGTAAATAGCGCGAGCACCGCGAGCCCTGCCAGGTGTGCCGCCCATAATTGGCCCGGCGTCTCGAGCAGGTAGAAATACGACAGGCTATAGAAGTTGCTACGCAACTGCGTCACGCTCTCTTGCGCGAGCAGCCCGTCAGGGCTCAGCAACAATTCCAGATCCGGCGTGTAGGTCAGAATTGTGTAGAACGCGATCACTCCCGCCAGTACGCGAATCGTGGATAACACGAGCGGGTCGGTGGGCGTGAACCAGAAACGATTCCAAGCCGCGCCAAAGCTCTCGGTGATCGCGCGAAAATAGTCGCTGATCGTTTCGACCAGGGCGCGGTTGCCGGGCGCATTCGCCGGCGAAGACGGTTGGCCGCCTGGCGCGCTACCGGTGCGTGTTTGATTGCGTCGCTCGTCTTGCACGATCGTGGTGCTCTTCAGGCTCATGGCGCTTTCGGCGGCGGCGCGGTATCGCGCGCCGACTCTTTCTTCAGCAGTTCCACCTGACCATCCACTAGAAACGCTCGTCCGTCGTAGGCCGAGCGGAAGTTCTCGCGCGTATCCTGCTCAGGCTGGTAATCGGCCATCGTGGGGGGCGTCAGTTGCCCGCGGCAGCGCAGCTCGACAGACGATGCGTCATAAGCTCGCATCAGGCCGCCCGCAATCGCTTGCACCAGCAACTCCAGGTTTTGCGGCTCGGGGGCATCTTCGCTGCTGAACGTGGCCACTTGCCGGGCCAGCGTCTGGTAGCGATGGAAACGCTGATGGGGCCACATACCGGGGCTGGGAAACTCGACGCTCTCAGTGGTGCCATCCGGGCGTTTCAGCGTGGCGGAGAGCGTATAGTCGATGTCCATTTCTCCGCCCGGGTCGTTGCCGCGCGTGAAATAAAACGAGTACGGCAGATCGATGCCAAGGACCTGGCGATATTGCTGCAGAATAGGCAAGCGCGCCAGCGCCACTTCCAACTGCGAAGGAACCTCGTTCGAGACGACCCCAATCACCAACGCAAACAAATGCACGAACACCAGAAAGCTGACCAGCGTTCGCGTGCCTTCGCTGGGCAATGCGGCGTCTGTTGGGGCGGGGTTCGTGGAAGCGGAAGCCATCATGTCCAGATGCCAGGTTCGTGTCACGAAAGACGGTGCAGCAGGCGGGAATATTGCCCCGCGGCTGCCGGGGGCGCGGCGCCTTCAGCTAGCATACAAAATGATCGGCTGGCCATTGCCGCCGCTGGAATAAATCCCCAGGTTTCTCTCGTTTAACGCGCCTGCGGATATCGACTCTCGCATCAATGCGGCGCAGAGCGAGAGGGCGCGCATAAAAAAAGCCGGGCCTCTCCCGAGGGAAAGGCCCAGCTTAATTTGTTCGATCCGTCGCACCCCGAGGATCTTTCGATCTTCGCGGGTGCCTACCTTCGGTGCCGTCTACCTATCCCTAGAGTCCGATTGGAATCAATTCCCACGCGGACGGCATTCCCAGCGAACTAGGTCGCGGCGGGAGCCGGAGGAGGGGTCTCAGCCGGGGCAGCGGGGGCAGCCGGAGCCGCACCGTCGCAACCAGCGCTACCGCTGCAGCCACCGCCATTGCAGGCCGGAGCCGAGCAGCCACCGTTGCAGCTGCTTCCGCTGCAACCATGGCAACGGTTCTTCAGGCGGTGCAACAGACCACAGCAGTGATGACGACGACCATGGCAACCGCTGCAAGCCGAACCACTGCACTCAGGGGCAGCAGCCGCCGAGCAATCACCGCCGCCGCAGCTGCCACCATCACAGGAGCAACCACCGCAGCCACGATGACGGAAACCGGCCGAAGCCTTGTTGTCGGCGCCTACGAGGGCAATGCCGACCATCGCGAAGAACATCGCGATGCCGAAAAACAATGCACGATTCATTCTGACTCCTCCCACTAAACAGGTACCGTACCGAAAGGGTTTTGACCCAAACCAATTGACCGTCAAACTCGTGTATCCATCCCCAGTCGTGACGGTCGACAATTGGGGGGACCTTCGGACTTCGTTTCCTTGTACCTTCCACGCCGGCTAGCTAGCTGAACGATTGATCCTTCAACGATCCGACTTTAACGGTCGCCCCGTTCAAACTGGGCGTAGCAGGCTAGGCCGGTTAAGTTAACACTGACGATTTCGTTGTCAAGGACCAAAACGGAAGGATAGAAAGAGGCGGGGCTTTGGGGCGATCGGTGAAGATCGTTTGCTGAACTATAGAATCCCTTTTTGTGGCATGCAGGGATAGATGGGTAAAATTTAGCGACATTTGGCTTAAATGCCACATGCCCAACCTGCCCAAAGCCAAAAAGGCTTGCAGTCAAAGAGATTATGGGCCTGGTCGTCGCGCAGCCAGAAGCGAGGCGCGCGTAGAGAGATACGGGAAATTCGTCCCGTTTTTTTGGCTTTTATCGACCGCGACTACTGCCGCAGGACGTTGCCGTCGTTCGGACGAGCTGCTCGCTGAGCAGGCGCTTTCACACCGGGTTGCATCGGCGCGGGCGCCGCGCCAGTGGTCCCTTGTGGCACCGTCGCTTGCGTCGCCGGGGGAACGGCCCCCTGTTTTGTCGGAGGCATCGTTTGTGCCGGCGCCTGCGTCGTTTGACCGGGGGCTTGCGTCGTTTGCACGGGGCCCTGGCCGCCGCTTGCGCGTCGTTGAATCTCGGCTTCGGCCATTTTCTGCTGCTGCATCATCTCATCGGGCTTCTCGAAGTCCAGCAACAATGGTGGCTCATTCGGGAAGATCCTCGTCGCCATGCCAGCAATGCGCCAGCCCTGCTGATCCAAGCGCAGCGCCCAGATGATTTCGTCGGTGTGTGGCTGACCATCATCACCTACGTCGGTCCATTTGCTGTCGACGTGCGCCAGCTCGTCCTTCACGACGTATTCGACTGCCCCCACTTCGAAGCGAGCCGTCTCACTCCCGGGAGGGGCGACGACCAACTCGTGCTTCTGTGTCTCGGTGCGGGCGAGCTCGGTCAACATTTGCGAGGCCTGACCATCGTTACCGGTGCGGATCGCTTCGAGGAACGTGCGAACCACTTCGTCCGGTTTCGCACTTTGGGCGGCCGTGGACCCGGCGGATGTGCTCGAAGTTGGTGTGCCGGGTTCGCTGCCTCCACAACCGATGGTGGCGAGCATTGCCGTGGCCACTACTCCTGCAAACACGCAACGACATACCATGTCGAGAATCTCCGTCCTTGGGTCTCTCGTGATTGCCGGCCTCGGGCGCCGGCCGCGCGGGGCAGAGTTTGCCACGAACATTAAGATGGGTCAATACGAGCCGGCGAATCGCTTTTGATGAGGATGCCATCTCGCTTCGATAGCGATCGGCTATCCGGCCGGCCCTGCTGCAGCGCGCGCCATGCTTTTTCCGCCAACGGCGAAACGAGCCTATTAGACACAATGATCGACCGTGGGTCGCTCTCTGCTAGCGGGGAGGTGACAGCGTCACCTCGCTGCGCACTTCCTCGCTGCCACGCTTCACGACGACCGGCACCTTGTCGCCCCCTTTGAATTTCCGCAGGGCGTTGTCGAAGTCTTCCAGGTTACCGATCTTGCTGTCACCCAGCTTGATAATGATGTCACCGCCTTTCAGCCCTGCCTTGTCCGCCGGACTGTCCTTCGTCGCGCCGCTGATGGCGTAGCCCGGCTGCTCTTGGCCGAAGTCGGGAATGCTGCCGAAGTACGGCCGGTCGCCGTCTCCGCCGCTCCGCTCGGTGCTCTTGGTTTCGACGTACGTCGGGCGCGCGTCGGCCTCGGCAATGGCCACGGCGGTTCCGGCCACGATCTCGGCCACGCGCCGCATGCCGGCTACGTTGATCTTGTCGAAGTCGTCGCTGGGGCGGTGATAATCGCTGTGCAAACCCGTGAAGTAGTGCATCACGGGGATCTTCCGCGCATAGAACGATGAGTGGTCGCTGGGGCCGGTCCCTCCCTCTTTCTCCGTCAAATCGAAACCCAATGTTTCGTTCAATCGCTCCAGGATCGGTCCGAATTCCGGCGACGTGTTCACCCCTTGGATGATTAGTTTGTCGTCTTTTAGCCGGCCGACCATGTCCATGTTCAACATGGCTACGGTGTTGTCCAACGGAAACAGGGGCTCCTTGCAGTAGCGGGCGCTGCCGATCAGGCCCCGTTCTTCCCCAGTAAAGGCGATGAAGACGATGCGCCGCGGCAGTTTCTTCTCGCGCGTCGCCAGCAGGCGGGCCACTTCGAGCAATGTCGCCGTGCCCGACCCGTTGTCATCCGCGCCGTTGTGAATTTCCTTTTCGCCTTTGACGAATGATCCCTCGCCGCCGAATCCCAGATGATCGTAATGCGCGCCGATCACGATCGTTTCGTCGGCATGCGGACCTTCTCCTTCGAGCACCGCGACCACGTTTTTTACCTCGGCTTCGCGACGCGTGACGTTGATCTCGCCCGTCAGACGCCAGTCGGGCAACTCCCGGCTGTGCGGGGTCGGCCCCTTGTCGATCTCTTTTTCCAGCTTGGCCAGGTCGGTGCCCAGCGATTCTTTCAGCATTCGATCGACAACCGAGCGCCGGCAATGCACCACCGGGATTTGCGATGGCTCGCCCCCGCCCGGGCTGCGAAAAGACAACAGCGGATCGAGAACTTCGGCCAAGTTCTTGTTTTGCGTCTGGATGCTATCCACAAGCTCGCTGACGCGCTCGTGATGCGCGCTGGCTTGCGCTAGCGTCGGTTTTTCGAATTTCTGAAATTCGGCCTGCGCCTCGGTCAGCGCCGCGATGGCGTTACGCAATTGCGCGCGCCGATCGTCGATCGCTTTCTCCAGCGCCGGAGTGCTGCTGCACAGAATTACGGCCGCCGCACCGTGCTCGTACGCGTTTGACACCTTGCGCGACATGGGGGCGAAGTGCGAATGCTCCGAATTCCCCAAGGCCGGGTGGGGGCTGCCATCCTGCGGCAAACGGCGCAGGATAATGACCGCCTTTCCTTCGACGTCGATGCCCGCGTAATCGTCGTACCCTTTATCTTTCGCGGTCACGCCGTACCCGACGAATACCAGTGGCACGTCCAGCACCGCCGATCCACCGAGCGCCAGCGGCGTGAAGTCCTCGCCGAGCTTCAACGAGATCGACTTCTCCTTGCTGCCAGTTGGCGCGGTGAACGCCAGTACATTGGGCTCACCCATCTCGACGCCGACAGGCATTTTGAACTTTTGAAACGGGGTGCCGTCGTAAAGCTTCGTATTCAGACCCAGCGCCGTGAACTGTTCGGCCAGATAGTCGGCCGCCTTGTCGATGCCGTCCGTGCCGACGCCACGCCCCTCGAGCGCGTCGTCCGAAAGGAATCGAGTGCTATCGGCCAGCCGTTTTTCGGCCGATGCCGTGGCCTCGGCCTCGACGGCCCCCGTCGGCCGCGCCGAAAACACGGCCACGAACAACAAGGCGGCGATAACTATCGCGTTCCAACCTCGGCGGGTCATTCGCGCGCATGACAAAAAATCCAGCGAAAAACGCGGATTGCTGGTTCCCTGTTTCGACGGTTCGAGCATCGAGGATCTCATTCCTGAAAATTTGAGAAATGGCAAAAGGGGGCGCCGCCGCAGCGGGTCTGCCCCAATTATCTCATGAAATTCTCAAGGGTTGCGCAGATCACGTCAAGCGCGGCCTCACGACGCGTGCCAGGCAACCGACGCCGCGAAAACCGTCTCAGAAAATCGCTTTTGACACGCCACCGCCCCCTCGCTATGCTTCCGACCCTTCTCGAACGTTACCGTCCTGTAAGGGCCATCGGGAGTTGCCGTCAGCTCCTCGGGTGGCGAGCGTAAGAACGAGGCGTTCGGGGTCGGGGGGGTCAGTGGTTGCCGACGGCGGTGACCAAGAGTGCGGGTTCCCACCATACCTAGCCTGCACGCCGACACGGAGAGGCTCCTTGGTCCCTCGCTATAGCGTGTTGATCGTCGATCCCTTGGAAGAGACCCACGAGGTGCTGCGCTCGGCGCTCGAACCGCGGGGGGTACGCGTATTGGCCACCGGCGAGCCGGTTCAAGGCCTCGCCCTGGCGCGCAAGCATATTCTCCACCTGATCGTGCTCGACGTCGAACATCTAGCCGCCGCGGCGACCGACGTCACCGACGATTTTGCCGCGCAATCACGCGAAAGGGCCACGCCGCTATTATTGATCGGCGGTCGCGGACGCCGGGCCGAGGGGACACCCCCCGGAGAGTTCGTTCGCAAACCCTACCACTACGGTCCTTTGATTCGTAAAATCGAAGAGCTGCTGGCTAGCTACCAGCAGCCGGTCGCTCGAGCCGCCTGAAATCATTCTCAGGCGCAAGACCGCGGATCGTCGACGCCAGGGATCGCCGTGACGTGCCGCGTTTTTCATTTGGCACGCGCTGGCGCCGCCGCGGAATCTCCCTCGCTTCTCGGCACTCCGCGAGTTCTTGTCCGCGGCCGCGTGATTAGGGGTCAACTGTGCCAGTAGACCGGCCCAGACCAGGCGGTCATGGAGTCGCGCCGTGCCTTCGCTGTTCGTGTTTCGAGGCAACGACCAGGGGTTGCGCTTCGAGCTTGCCGCCGATACGCTCGGCGTCGGCCGCGACACGGCCAATGGCGTCCAAATTCACGATACCGAGGTCTCGCGCCGTCATGCCGAACTGCGTCGCAACGGACTGGGCTACTTGCTGGTCGATCTAGGCAGCTCGAATGGCACCTATGTCAACGGTCGTAAGATCACGACCCACGCCCTGACCAGTGGCGACCAGGTGCAGGTCGGTAGCACGCAACTGCTATACACCGCCACCCCTGCCGGCGCTGAAAGCGACATCGGGCAAAAGATCGACATTATTGCCCGGCAGCAGGTCGACGACCGCTCGCGCATCGTCCGCTCGATGAGCCACGAGGCCGGCAGCCGGCTCTATGACCCCGAGTTCGACATCCCGGCCAGCATGCGTCTGGCCCACGGTGGTAACCACCTGCAGGTGATCTACCGCACGGCGCTCGCGGTGAGCCACACGCTCGATATCGATCAACTGCTGGATCGCATCATGCGATTGATCTTCGATTGGGTCGAAGCGGACCGCGGCTGCATGATGCTGGCCGATCCGACCACCAAAGAGCTCGCTCCCCGCGTACGGCACAATCGCAAAAACTCGACGGGCAACGATCGTCTCTCGATCAGCCAGACCATCCTCGACTATTGCATGCAGCGCAACGAGGGGGTGCTTACTAGCGACGCCCGCGAGGACGAACGCTGGAATCCCGCGGCCAGCATCGTGCGGGCCGGCGTGCGCGAGGCAATCTGCGTCCCCATGGCAGGCCGGTATGGCGTCGTGGGCGTCATTTACATCGACACGCTCTCCAGCCCCCAACAACTCAGCCTGCGGTCGGGCGCCAATAAGTTCAACGACGACCACTTGAAGCTGATGATCGCGATCGCGCATCAGGCGGCGTTAGCGGTCGAAGACACGCAATACTATTCCGCGATGGTGCAGGCCGAGCGGTTGGCCGCCGTTGGCCAGACCGTGGCGGCGCTGTCGCACGATATCAAGAACATTCTGCAAGGTATTCGCGCCGCCAGCTTCTTGATCAAAGACGGCCTGGCGCGCGCCGACGAAAATATGGTCCGCAAGGGCTGGGAATTCGTCGAGCGCAACCAGGAAAAGATTTCGAACCTGGTCATGGACATGCTCACCTTCAGTAAGGAGCGCGAGCCTGACTTGGTGCCGGGTGATCTTAACCTAGTCGTCGGCGATGTCGTCGAATTGGTCAAAGCCCGGGCGCATGAGAAGCACGTCGAGCTACTGTGGCAGCCGGCCGACGAGTTTCCCACGCTCACGTTCGATCCGGACGGGATCCACCGTTCGGTCTTGAATATCGCCACCAACGCCATCGACGCCTGCGCCGAGGCGGCTGACAGTTTCGATGAATCGAGCGATGATGATGCGACCTTGGAAACAGTAGCCGACACGATCCCACGCGCGCCGGGACGGGTCGTCGTTTCCACCTCGTACAGTGCGAACGAGAACCTGGCCCGCGTCACGGTCGAAGACAATGGCATCGGCATTCCGCCCGAAGAATTGCGAAACATCTTTTCGCTCTTCGTGTCACATAAAGGGAGCCGCGGTACAGGGCTGGGCTTGCCCGTCAGCGAAAAGATCGTGAAGGAACACGGCGGCCGGATCACGGTCGAAAGCCAGGTCGGCCGCGGCAGCCGCTTCACGGTGGAGCTGCCGGCGCTGCAACCGGACTCCCCGCGCCCGACGGCCGAGTTGCAAATCCATCCGCCAGCGAAGTAACGTTCCCATTCGGCGTCTTAGCGCCCGCAATCACCCGTACCCGCCGATATCGCGCCCGCGCTTTCCTGCATCGCGTCCCACGAACGGATTCCCGGCGTGCTCTTGCGCAACGGTCGTTGCCGGTCCGTGTCCGGGGAAGACGATCGTGTCGCCCGGCAGCGTGAACAGGATGCGGTGAATTCCCTCGGCCAGGGCGTCGAAGCTGCCACCGGGGAAGTCGGTTCGTCCGATGCTGCCGGCGAATAGCACGTCGCCGCCGAAGACGATCTTCGGCTGCAAGTGGTGCGCGATGAAGACCATGTGTCCCGAGGAGTGCCCCGGGATGGTTCGCGCTTCGAATTCGAAGCCGGCGATTTTGTACACCTCGCCTTCGTCGAGCAAGATGTCGGCAGGGGGACTGACCAGCGGCGCGCCGAAGCCGGCCGATAGGTTGAGTTCGGCGCTGGTCAACTTCGGCGCCTCCTCGCGACCGATCACGATCGGAACCTTCGGCCAGCGCTCTTTCATCGCCACGTTGCCCACGATGTGGTCCGCGTGCCCATGCGTGATCAAGAACGCCGCCGGTGCTAGCTGTTGCTCGTCAATGTAGTCGAAGATTTTCTCCGGCTCGAAACCGGGATCGATGACTACGCAATCGTCGCGTCCTTCAAAATGCGCGATGTACGAGTTCTCGGCGAAGGGAGCTGAGACAATGGTGGCGATAGCCGGTTTCGATCGATGCACTCGGTATTCCTCGTTTGTTCCTGGCAACGTATAGTTTGCCCAAAGATCAGCTGCGCAACCGTGCAAGGCTTGCTAGCACCGCGCAGGCCGATCGACCGTGTCGATCGGCTCAGCCATTGTAAATTCCGTACCAGCGATTGGCGATAACTACCCATGACAGCACCCCCGCATCGCCCGCCGCTGTTGCGCACGAATTGTCGCGAATCCGCTCTAAGATAGTGACTTAAGGCCAGACCGACACCGTACAATCCACTTCCGACTGCGCGGCGGCATGCCACTTGCTCGCGTAGGTCTGAACTTGCGGCGCTTGGTGCGAGGGGCGCACGGTAAAAAAATAATCTCAGGCGCGGCGCCGCAGCAATTCGCCACCGCGACCGAAAGGAGTCGGTTTGATGGCCTTCAGGATGAACGGCTGGAAGTCGTGGGCGGCAAGCATTGTCACCGCGATGGCCGCCCGCACCGCCGAAGCGCAGGTGTACAGTCAACCGCCGGCGCAAATGGTCCCCCCGACCAATCAGCAGCCGGGCGCGTACCCGCAATATCCGAATCAACAATTGCCGGCGCAGTCTTACCAAGCGCCGCGCAACGCTCCGCCGCAATACCCTGCGCCGGGCGCGCGCATGTCGGGTCCGCCGTCGTATCAGGCTCCTCCGTCGGCCCGCTTTCAAAGCCCGCAGGGACAATACACGCCTCCCGCGGCGCAGGGCGCGACGATGAACGCGCAAACGCAGTTCCAAATTCCGGCCGGCTCGAATCAGCAAGTCCCCGGCCAGCAATACCCCAATCAGCAGTATCAAAATCAGGCGGCCACGAACCCGCAGTACCCAAATCAAGCTGGCGCGGTTCCGCAGTATCAATCGCAGCCGAACGCGTATGGCGCGCAGCCTGCAAATCAGCAGCAGGCCGGCGGCGTAATGCCGAATCGCTTCAATAACGCTCCGGCGACGCAAGCGCCGGGCGTGGCGTCGTACCCCGAGAGGAATCGTGCTCCGGTCGCGGGGCGCGGTGGCGTTCGTCCGGCCCAGTTCGAGCAGCCCATCGATCAACAGCAGCAGCCTGCCGCGGCGCCGTCTGCGCCCACCGATCCGCCGGGCTTCCGTGCGACGGAAGTTTCGACGGCTGCGTCGATCCCCGGAACGGTCCCTGCGGCCGTCACGAGCGAGCAGACTCCGCAAGAGCATCCCTTGATGCCTGCCCTGCGCTGGGCCAAGCAAGGTCTTGGTGAATTCACCAAGATTCAGGATTACTCCTGTACGTTAGTCAAGCGCGAGCGCATCGACGGGACGCTGGGAGAGCACGAATACATCTTCGTAAAGGTGCGTCACCAGCCGTTCAGCGTTTACACCTACTTCCTGGGCCCTGCTCGCGTCAAAGGGCAAGAGGCCATCTTCGTGGACGGCGCCAACGACGGCAGCTTGCTCGCGCACGGAAACGGCATCAAGCATCGCTTGATCGGCACCGTGTCGCTCAAGCCGACCAGCACCCTGGCCATGAGCGGCAATCGTTACCCGATCACCGAGATGGGCATGCGTCGCTTGTTGGAACGCCTGCTCGAGATCGGCTCGAACGACGTGAAGTACGGCGAATGCACGGTGAATTGGATCCAAGGCGCCAAGGTGAACAATCGCACCTGCACCTGCATCCAGGTAGTACACCCGGTACCGCGCCGCAACTTCCTGTTCCACCTGGCCCGCATCTATGTCGACGACGAGATGCAAATACCGATCCGCTACGAAGCCTACGATTGGCCGACTGCCGGCTCGAACCAGCCGCAGTTGAACGAGGAGTACACGTTCCTCAACGTGAAGGTCAACAACGGCTTCACCGACGCCGACTTCAGCACCGAGAACCCCAGCTACGGGTTCAAATAGTCGACCGCAGGCAGCACGCGCCGGCGCCGTGAAGCATCTGCGTGGGGTGCTCTGCGAGCACCAACACTACCACGGGCGAATGCGGCGCGGGCCATCTCGGCGCGATCCTACTTTCCAAAAATCGGCCGTAGGGCCGCGACCGACGGCGCACACCTATTCGGGCGCAAGCGGAATGCCGGCCTTGGTCAGATAGCCGTTCAAGACAGCTTCGGGCGCGGCCGTGGTTGTTTTCATGATCGTCGCGTCATCGTGGATCACCTGCAGTTGCAGGCACTGGAAGCTGATGACGTAAGCGCTGCTCTTGTCGTGCCGCATCGCCTGGATTCCGTACCGTGGCGAAAAACAGACAGGTGGCTTGCCATTGCTCTGCGCGATCCCCTGTTCCACGGCGGACATAATCGCTTTGCGATCGTCGGCGTCTTCGATGTCCAGCCAGCCGAGAACCGGATACCCTTGAAATCGCTGTTCGGTGACGGAGTTCCGCCGCTCTTCCCTGCCATCGATGGAGTAGAGGGTCAACTGCTCGGGCGTATCGTTCGACGACCGCCCACATCCCGCAGCACCGGCCAGCACAGCGATCACCAGCGATACGATTATCAGCCCGAACAGGTTCCAGCCGCCACTGTGACCTTTATTCATGGGCCCGAGTCTATCATCACGGGCCCACGGACGAAAAGTGTCGCGAAAAGCCGACCTCATTCACGGCACGTCGAAAGTGCCGATCAACGAGTCGCGATTTGCCTGTAATTTCGGGTCGTGATTTGCCGCGGTTGGGTGAATTTCTCTATCCGCACTGCCGCCGGGAACTCGAATATCGCGTCAGTTGATCGAAACCGCGATCGATCATGGAACTAAGCGGCGACGCTCAAACATTCCCCTCAAAGACTCGCGATCGAGCGTTCGCGGCATCTATGGCGCGCCCCCACTGCGACAAGACCCACCAGCCCGCATGCGGCGAGCAAAGACGTGCCTGGCTCGGGGACGCGAGTCACCGTCAACGAGAGCACGCCGGCGTCGATCTGCGTCGTATATGCGAAACCCGGATCAACTCCCGTGACGTCGATGTTCAGCCCATCGGTCGTCAGGGTTCCACCAGCCGAGACCAGGTTATAGATCTCTCCAACCGCGAGCGGCAGGACATTAACCGCCGCAAATTCGACTTCGATGGTGCCGCCGAGGAGGGCGTTGCCGGACAACCTTAGTTCCTCCGAAGTAACGACAGAACCACCTACGGCAGTAAGCAACAACCGTCCATCGGCAGTCTGGGTGTATGAACCCTGAATACTACCCGGCGGCGAGGCAATGTTCCCATTGTTAAGAACATCACCCAGTATCTTCCCGGCACCTTTCAGGGTGCCGCCGGCTTCGACCTGGAGAGTACCTGATGCGACGGTAGCTGGCGCGGCGAACTGACCGCCCTGGACCGGTAATGTACCAACGATTACCGATCCGCCTTGAGACAAGTTGATCGTACCATTGTTGGACAACGTTTGGTCCACGTGCGCCAATCCGCCCGAGGAGACAACGAGTTGACTTGAACCGGCGATGCTAAGTGAGTTGGACAGGTGCCAAATTGACCCAGCTCCGCTGATCGTGACCCTGTCTGATATGCCGTCATCTTCGAGATCAATAATCCCAGCAGCGCTTTGCACGAATCCTCCCCCGCTAATCGTCATGCTTCCCTGGCCATTCCCGCCAACGACCAGCGTGCCATTCTGCGTCCAACTTGACCCGGTTCCGGAAACGGTCACGCTGCTCGAGGTTGCGCCAGAATTCTCGGCGATGAAAGCGCTTTCGCCATTCAAATCGGTCCCCACGGCCGAGGACAGCGTTGCGCCGCCGGTAATGTTGAGGGTGCCCGGAGAATTGAGGCCAACCGTGAGTCGCCCGCCCGAAGTCCAACTCGATCCCAGGCCATCGACCGAGAGCGTGGCGGTCGCATGACTGTTTTCCCCCAAGATCGTGGTCATGCCAATGGTAGCCGTGGCACCGGCAGCGATCGAGACGTTGGCCGGTGCCGCGGCGCCGATCGATGCATAGTTCGCAATCGCGATTTGCGATCCAGATCCACTGATGGTGAGCGTGCCCGACGAGTTCTCGCCGACGTTTAACGAGGTGGCGCTCGCCGTCGCGGCATTGGTGATCGTCATGGTTCCTTGGGTTCCGCCGCCGATGCCAATACCTGCGGATTGCCAATGGGAACCCTCGCCATCCAGGTTGACCGTCCCTGGTCGATTGAATTCGCCAATAGCGGCACCGCTAGTGAACGAAACCGTGGCGCCCTGATTGACGGTTACTGAACCCTGGCTGCCGGTGGCGATATACGCCGTGCCCGTCACATTCAATTGGCTCCCTGCGCCGCTGACCAGCACGGAGTCATTGGATGTATTGCCGTAGGCGCCAAGTTCCAAGGTACCGACGTTGACCGTACCCGCTGCGTTGATTGTCAACAGCCCTTGGCCCCCAAAGAGCAAGCTCGAAGAATTGAGTTGCGATCCGGCACCCGTGACGGTCAGGCTGCCTTGCGCGCCGCCGCTCGCGACACTGGTACTGCCCGCGATCGAGGCAATGGCGCCGTTTTTCACAGTCATTGTGGCGTCGCCAGTATTACCTGCGTACAGCGTTGACGTTGAAAAGTTGCTGCCTGCTCCGTCGAGCGTGAGTTGAGCGCTGCTGCCGTTGTTGGATGCCAGATTTGTTGCGCCAGTAACGGCAACGCTCGCTCCCTTTTCGACAAGCATGTTCGCCGTCCCGGTCGTCGCCATGTTTAGTAAGTCTGTATTCAACTGCGATCCAGCCCCGGTGATGGTCATATTGCCGGTACCGCTCGAGTCGAGCGACGTGCTCCCGGTGACATTAAGCACGGCCCCGGTCTGAACGAGCGTTGTACTCGAACCGAAACCGAAGCCGAGGCCATCCGACGCCGTCCAACTCGTGCCGCTGCCACCAAGCGTGACATTGGTGGTGGAGGTGGAGTAACTTCCCAACGCGACGGGACTGGCGCTTTGAATCGCGCCGCCGGCCGAGACATTGATCGTCGTGTTTCCCGGCCCCACGTTAACGCCCGCTTGCAACAAAGATCCGGCACCTGAAATGTTCAGCGTCGCCTGACCACTCCCCGTATGGAGGGAGGAGTTACCGGTGACCCGTCCCCCGCCGGTGATATTCAGCGCCCCGGTTCCGCCGCCAAGCTGAAGAGTTTTCGAGACGTCCAATACCGAGCCGCTTCCGTCGACCGTGGCCGTCGCCTGCGAACCGGCGATCAAGGCAATGTTCAGGATCGGCAAATGAGCCACACCACCGGCGGTGATACCGAGCGTCGCGTTTCCGTCGTCGCCGAGCTGGAACGAGGTCGAGGCGTTCAACGCCGATCCGTTGCCATCGACCGTGGCCGTGGCGTGCGAACCGGCGATCGCGGCAAGATCCAGGGTTGTGAAATTCGCCACACCACCGGCGGTGATGCTGACGGTCCCCGTGCCCTTCGTGACTGACAAGGGACCGCTGTAGGTCGACGGGAGCATCGTCACGGGACTGACGCCGCTGATGTCGAGTTCACCAATTCCCGTCGAGGTTGCGCCGAGGATGTTCGCCTGCGCGGACATTGATCCGCCATTAACAATTCGCAGCGTGCCGGTGCCCGCATTACCGATCGTGGACTGCTTGGCCAGCCATGTAGCGCCCTGGCTGCCGTCGATGTTCACGGTCCCGGCGCTGCCGGCGCTGTCGCCGACGAGCGTCGTGGCGTTCACGGTACCGTCGATCAGCGTCAGATTCGCGACGTCACCTGAGTTGTTACCGATATGGGCCGCGAACGTGAATTCCGATTGCTGCGGATCGAGCGTGATCGTGTCATGATTTACGAGTAACTCGACGACCCCAACCGTCGGGGAATTGACTGGCAACGATACGGTATAGCCCGCCGAACCCAGGTCGAAGATCGCATGATCGACTGAGCCCGGCACCCCGCTCGGATTCCAATTCGTGGGATCGGTAAAGCTGCCCGAGACGGGGGCAATCCAGGAAAAATCGGTCGCTTCCACCCGACGCTCGGCAAGCGCCAGCCAACCAACGAACAGTGCCAGGGCGAAGCGGCATCGCAAACTCGCAAATCGCACAAGAATAATATGGCAAAACATGGGACGCTCCCCGTTTGACAAATAGGTATAGGAATGAATCAGGCGTCGTCACGGCCTGCGCCAATGCTGCGCGATGCGCAGGACACGGCGGCAGCGGCCGGCCAGGAACGAATGGCGAGAACCATTCAGGCACGATCGCGATCGGAACCTTGGCATCTAAGCCACGGCTGCCGCAGGCAATCGTTGTGCGTCCAACAAGACGACGGGAAGGGACAACGGACGGATGTAAAGGAAATAAGAGCTAACTTGCCCAGCCCCATCGAAGCTGACGAATGCGCGGATGGCGTCTCGCCGTTAGTAAGTTTTCGCCGACATTCTGAACTAGCATTCCCTCGGTCCCCACTATGGCAGCCAGCAGAATCTGCATGGGTGCTGCACGTCTTCCCATGGTGCGACCTGTCGAATCCTCCAAACCGTTGGCCCTGCTAAGGTGCTAAAAAACGCACCATAAGTACGGGCAACCGCAGTACTACTTACTGCTGAGCGAGATTCGTGCGATGCGATTGGCATCGCTGCCGCACAATTGTGAGCGTCGGCGTAGAAGTCTGCAGCCGCGTTACGGCCGCAAGCACCGACATGAGAAGAAGCCCACTAGCTTTGCTCCGCCCTGTTTGAATCCGTTTCCCGCCGGCATCCCGGGAGATGCCCCGCTCGGCAGGGAACTACAGCGAACTCGTCCCGCGAGTTCGCCGCTACCTCGGTAGCATAGAGGCCATCAAATCGGGTGGCAAGGAAAATCCTGGACATTTCGAAAAGGTGATCTTCCAGATCGAATTCTGACCGAGGCGCTTACCGCGGGAATTGCGATCCCGGGCGGGCCGTGATGTTGTCGGTCGAGTTCATCACGTCGTCCGGCAGCACGAGCTTTGTGCCGGGCGCTAAGTAATCATAATCGTTGCCGAGCTGCCCGCGATTCAGTTCGTAGATCTCGGACCAACGCGAAGCCTTGCCCAATTCATAACGGGCGATATCGAACAGCGTGTCCCCTTCGGCGACAACGTACACCCGGCCGCCGTAGCCCCCTTGCGAACTGGTGGGCATCGTCCGCGCGCCCGGCGGCGGCACCGCGCGGCGCTTGGGGCACAGCTGCGGATAACGCTGTTCGAGTTCCTCGACCGGCGGCACCAGGATCCGCTCGCCGATCTCGAGGCCATCGGCGTTGCTGCCCGGCTTGCGATTGTGCTTTTGAATCGCTTTGAAGTAGCCGCCGGTGCAGTAAACCTTTTGCGAGATCGTCCAGAAGCTGTCATTCGGTACCACGGCATATGTGCCGTCGGGCGTGGGAACGTGCGCCGGATGATGTTGATGCCGCGAGATGTCGTCCTGCGGCGCGGCGAATTCCGCGGCCGGCGCGTCGAGCTCGCTCATGCCGGCTGGCGGCGGTGTGTGCTGCGGCTGCCCGGTGTGGCCTGGCGTGCGTGCGTTTTGCAACTCACGCTCCAGCGGCGTGCTGTACGGGTCGTCGGCCGGGGCGGCGCCCGGCGAATTCCAGCGCTGTGCCAGCGGGTTGTGCAATGGCGTGTGTTCGACCGAAGGACTCGCGCGCAGGCTGTCTTCGGCCGGAACGCCCTGCATGTTCGAATGCGGCGGAGGCGCGTTGGCATAGCGATCGCGTGCGCCGGGTCGGCCGTAGGGTGCATTGCGCGGCTCGGCCAGCGTCGGTTGCTGTCCTGCCGCATGCTGAACGGCGCCGGCGTCGTGCGGCACCAATGGACCACCCTCGGCGGGAGCGTCGGCCGGCAACTCAGTCTCGGGCTGCATTTCGGCTGGCTCTTCAGCTTCGCGTGTGCGCTCCTCGGCGACCATGCGAGGCGCCGCGAACGCCGGCGCCTCGGACTCGGGGCCCTGTTGCGGAATGGCTTCTTCCGGCGTCGCTTCTGTCTCGGCCGAAACTTGATCGATCGGCCCTTGCGCGGCCGAATCGACGACGGCAAAAGGATTGAGCGCTGGCGCGGCAGGCATCTCGGCCGGCGGGATTTCATCGGCCGCCGGCGCTTGCTCACCGACGGCGAGAGGCGCGTCGGCCGGTGGTTGTGCCTCGCCGCGGCCGGCGTAGCGATCGTTCTCCCACAGCGGCTTCGTGCTCGATGTCTCTTCCTGCGCCGGCGTCGGCGGAGCAGACGGCATTTCGGGTTCAGCGGACGCTTGTGCGGGTTCTGTGGCGGGGGGCTCTCCGGCCGGCTCGCTGCCGTCGGCGGCCGCCACTTCGTGACGGGCCCACGGCAGTCCGGGCGTTCCCAATTTCACATACAGCGCCGCACCCAGCATGGCCAGCAGAAGTGCCAGCAGCGAGATTCCAAAACGAACTTCGCGACCGAGCGCCGCGTTCGTGGCGGGGTTGTCGCTGTCCGCATCGTCGACGATGTCCGCGTCATGCTGCTTCAAATCTTCGGTCATAGTGCCTCGTTCTCCATAACTTGGCAGGGGGCCGGTCGGACCGGCGATTTGTTTTGTTGATGGCCGAGCCTTTAAGCCCGGCGCGCTGCGATGCGCAGTTTTGCGCTCCGTGATCGTGGGTTGTCGGCGGCTTCTCGTTCGCTCGCGCGGAGCGGTTTCTTGGTCAATCGTTCCCAACGTTCGTCGCCGCGAAACGCCTCTTTCACGCGCCGATCTTCGAGCGAGTGAAAACTGATCACCGCCATTCGTCCTCCCGGCGCTAGGCAATCCGGCACGTCCGCCAGCGCCTGATCAAGCGCCCCCAGTTCGTCATTCACCGCGATGCGCAAGGCTTGAAACGTGCGCGTCGCCGGATCGATACGTCGCGTGTCGGCCGAACGTGGTACGCACCGTCGCACGATTTCGGCCAGTTCGCTTGCCGTTTCGATGCGCTGTTTCTGTCGCTGCTCTACGATGCGCCGCGCAATTCGTCGGCTGAATCGTTCTTCACCCAGTTGAAATATCAGGTCGGCCAGGGCCGTCTCTTTCAGTCGATTCACCAGCGAGCTTGCCGGCTCTCCCTCGCTTGTATCGAACCTCAGGTCGAGCTCTCCGTCAGCCTCGAAGCTGAAGCCTCGCAAGCGGTCCGCCAGTTGATCGCTCGACAATCCCACGTCCAACAGCACGCCGTTGACCTGCGAGACTTCCAGCTCGGCCAGCACCTGCTTAATGTCACGGTAATTCGCATGCACCACCCGCACCGGCAAGCCTGCCAGACTCTCGCGTCCCGCGTCGATGGCCGCGGGATCACGGTCGAACGACACGACCAGGCCTGTCGGCCCGACTCGCTCGGCAATCGCGCGCGTGTGGCCGCCGCCGCCCAGCGTGCCATCGACAAAGGTTTGTCCCGATTGCGGATCGAGCCCTTCGAGAACCTCGGCGAGCAAGACCGGCACATGTTCGGAGCGCGGAGGCATTACTTCGTTCCCATCCGGACCCCGACAAGGTCGCACACAATGACCGAGTTTGCGAGGCAGGTCAAGCTAGATCGCTGGTTGATGCTGGCGCGTTGGACGCACCAACGAGCTTTGTATAAAGCGACGCGTATGCTAGCACGCTCGCTTCGAGGGAAAAATGGTCGCGCGCCCGTGCCTGATTGCCGGCGCCTAGTTCGGCTGCTAGCTGCGGGTCTGCCAACAAGTGTGTCAGCTTCGCGCCCCAGTCGTTTGTATCTTCGAGATGCGCGATCTGCGGCCCCGCGGCCGATCCGAGCAGTTCACGCACTCCCTCGACGTCCGCGGCCAGCACAGATCGGCCCGCGGCCATCGCTTCGAGCACGACGTTCGGCATTCCCTCCCAGCGCGACGGCAACACCATCAGATCGCTTGCCCTGAGAATGCCCGGCACGTTGCTTTGCCAACCCACCAGATGCACACGCCCCGGGGGCGCGACGCGCGATATTAACTGAGTCAGTTCGGCTCGCTCGGCGCCATCACCGACCAATAACAAATCGTGCTGCGGATGCGCGGCGAACCAGGTAGGCGTTTGCTCGATAAGCCAGGCGAGCCCCTTCTGTCGATCGAGCCGTCCGATGTAAGTGATCCAACGCCGTCCGGCGGGCAGGCCCAATTCACTCGGTTCGACGGGATGTGCCGTCGCATAACGCGCGATATCAACACCGTTGGGAATGACCAACAGCTTCGCGGCAGACAGTCCGCCGATGGTGTGCGAGAAATCCGCCACGCTCTGGCTGACGCAAACGTGACGCTCGACCAGCCGATCCGTCCAGCGGTCGAGTTGCAATCGCCATCGGCCGCGCCGCTCGGCCACGCGAATGCCGGAAACCACATGCGGAACACGCGCACGCCACGCCGCCAGACGTCCCAGAATGTTTGCATGGAACAGAAACGTTTGCACGACGTCAGGCCGCCAGTCGCGCCAAGCATTTGCCAGTGCGCGTACGACTCGCGGCGCGGCGCGCAGGGTGTCGGCATCAAGAGTCTCGGCGGGAATATTCGCGGCCTGCAACACCGGCAACAGCGATCGCTCGTCATCTTCGGTCGCCGGCGAAATGCCCCACACGCGGACGTCGAAGACGCCGCGATCGAGTCGCGTCGCAAGTTCCACCAGCGCGCGTTCGGCCCCGCCGACCTCGAGATCGGTAATGACACAGGCCAATCGGATTCGGCCGTCAGGGCCGCTCTGCGACGAGCCGCGTGAGGGACTGGCGATCTTTTGCTTCACGGTGGACTCACGCCGGCGGTCTGTTGCGATTACTGCCTTCGAAAAGCATCCCGGCGTCGAACCCATCGACGATCGGGCTGCCGTTCGTATACTCGATTTTAGTTCGGGCCGGCGCGCCACGCAGGGGCCCAGTTAAATCGGCCGAGTATTTCGCGAATCAATCCAGGGCCGCGATCACCGCCGCTGTCGAGAGGTGGTTGGAGCAGTATGTCCGAGTTGTCTCGCTATGACTATGAGCTGCCGAGGGATTTGATCTCGCAGCGTCCTCTATCTCACCGTGCCGACGCACGATTGATGGTGGTTGATCGCGCGAACCAGTCGCTTACGCACTCGCATGTTCGCGATTTGCCGACATTGCTGGCGCCAAACGATTGCCTGGTGATCAACGAGACGCGCGTCGTCCCGGCCCGCCTGGTTGGTACGCGCGCCGCGACGGGGGGCGCCTGGGAAGGTCTGTTCCTCGATCAACAGCCGCCGAACTTGTGGCGATTGCTGGCCAAGACGCGCGGTAAGCCCGCGGTCGGCGAACGGATCATTCTTAACGATCGGTCGGCACATCCGGAAATCGCGCTCCGTCTCGTCGAGCGGTTGCCCGGTGGGGTGTGGATCGTGCAGGCTGAATCGGACGAGCCGACGTTCGGGCTTCTCGAGCGCGTGGGACGCGTGCCACTGCCGCATTACATTCGTGGCGGCAATATGACCGACGACGATCGGCAAACCTATCAAACAGTTTTCGCCCGTAAGGCAGGATCAGTGGCTGCGCCAACGGCAGGCCTGCATTTCAGCGAAGCGCTGCTTAGCCAGATCGAGGCCGCGGGTATCGGCATTTGCCGGCTGGTGCTGCACGTCGGACTGGATACGTTCCGCCCGATCGCGGTCGAATCGCTGGCCGAACACGCGATGCACACCGAGCGCGGCGCGATCGACGAATCGGCCGTCGCCAAGATTCGCGCCGCCCGCGCCGCGGGGGGGCGCGTGGTCGCGGTTGGCACGACCAGCACGCGCGTCCTGGAAACCGCAGCCCAATCGGGAGAGCTGCAACCGTGGAGCGGCGCGACCGATCTGTTTATCCGCCCGCCGTACAAGTTCCACGCGGTCGACGTTCTGATGACGAATTTCCATCTGCCGCGGACCACGCTATTGGTGCTGGTCCACACGTTTGGCGGGGCCGAGCTGCTAAAGCGCGCCTACGAGGAAGCGATTCGCGAGCGATATCGCTTTTACAGCTACGGCGACGCGATGCTGATCGTTTGAGACGGAAGAGAAGCACGAATCGTACAAATAACGCGAATTGAACAAGGGCTCATTTTCACCTTGCCCATCGTGCATTTTTCTTCCGACGCTTGTGATTCGCATCGTTCGTGGCAGCAAAGTCCTCGCACTCGTCAGCCGTGCTAGCAATCCCTATACTGTTTCCGGTCAGGTGGTCGTTCCTCAATCGGCAATGCAACTTGAAGGGAGTCAGCGATGGTCGAAGTTTCGACGGAGCACGTGTTGGTTGTGCCGACCGAGTTATTCCACCGTCTCGGCCACTTCCAGGGCTTTTCGCCTGACGCCCCGCGCTATCTGGTCGAACTTCTGAAGCCGGCCCATACCAGCTACCGGCCACGCGGCGAAATGGAAGAAGACCCCTCGTTCAAGCAGTTGATCCCTTACTGCATCTTTCGCCACAAGGGCGCGGACGGCCGAGATATGGTCTTCGCGTACACGCGCGGCAAGGGGCAAGGCGAAGGACGTCTGCGCAGCAAACGGAGCGTAGGAATCGGCGGCCACATCTCGTCGGACGACATTCACGCCGGCGACAATGTTTATCAAGAAGGGATGCGCCGCGAGTTGGCCGAAGAGGTATTCATCGACACCGAGTATACGGAACGCTGCGTCGGCCTTATCAATGACGACCAATCGCCAGTTGGTCAGGTTCACTTGGGCGTAGTCCATCTGTTCGACGTCGCGTCGCCCGACGTCCGTCCGCGCGAAAGCGAACTGATCGAGTGCGGATTCTGTCCGGTCGAAGAATTATTGGCCGACCTGAGCGGTTTCGAAACGTGGTCGCAGTATTGTCTGCAGGCGCTGTTCGGCACGCGTTAATCGTCACTCCGGCCGCGTGCGTTACGCTCGAATTCCTGGTCGTGTTCGTGGAAGTGCTCGTACGCACATTACCTCGCTCTGCGGCCGGCTCACGTCTGGCTGACGAAAAACACAGGAAATCGCACACTCCTGTGAAACCGCCTTACGGCGAGTTGGAACAGCGAACCTGACGAGACGATCTCCGGTCCAATCAATGCGCTGACAAGCGGCGCGGCGTTCAGCCTTCGGAATCGCGAGCCCGTATACCCGCGGCGGAGCCGCAGGGGTCGAAAACCGGCAAATCCGCGAGGATTTCGCGTTCCCGCAGTTCAATGGGGGTCGTACTGCGGACACCGCTCGATATCCTCGATCGCCTTTGCACCTACCGCCATGCCGGGTGCGTAAGAAGTAAGACCGCTTTCATCGAACGTTCTGGCGCGATGCGAAAAGCCCCGCCCGCCGAGGCTCGAATTCACCTGATAGGCGCCGCTTTTGGCGTAGGCCGCGTTCGACGCGACCCTTAAAATTGACGTAAACTTATCAGATTCAGCGCCGCGACAAGGCGCGACCTCGACGGGGAACAAATCGAGGTCGTAGTTACCTTGGTGCTGAATTGGGCGTTTGTCCGGCTTCGGTCCGGACCCAGCCTGGGATGACATCCTTGTCGGGGAAGCTGGGTAATCATGGTCTCTCGCGCACTCAAAAAACAAGCGCAGCGATTCAGCGGCCTGCTGTTGGCCGTCGCGATCGTCGTTGTTGGTTGGTTGGTCTTCGACCGCTGGTTAAAACCTACGCCGGCAGACGATAACGCGTCGCGCGAAACTGTCGCGGCCGATCGCGACTCGAACGGGGTTCCGACCTCGATCGAGATTCCGCGCCAGGTTGCCGAGCTGAATCACATGGCGATCGCCGTCGCGCAACGTCCGACGCGCGAGCGTGAATTAGAGTTGCGCGGTGAGCTGGCGATTGACTTCAATAAGCTGGTCCACGTTCATGCGCTGTTCCCGGGACGGATCGTCGACCTAGGCACGGTCGAAGACCCTGACAACCCTCGCTCCCGCGACGGCCAAGGAAAGCGGCCCATCGGCTTCATGGATCATGTCGCTAAGGATCAGCCAATGGCCGTCATGTGGAGCAAGGACTTCGGCGAGAAGAAGAGCGAGTTGGTCGACGCCTTGGCAAATTTGCGCCTCGACCAGGAAGCCTACGAACGGGTCAAGGCGCTCGACACCCGTGGCGCCACGTCCGAGACCGCGGTGCGCGAGGCTGAGCGAAACGTTGCCACGGGCGAGATCGCGGTCAAGAAGGCCGTGTTGACGCTGCGCTCCTGGCAGGTGCCCGAGGAAGTGATCGACCACGTCAAACAGGAAGTCGAGAGCATTCGCAATCATCAGGACACCGGCAAGAAGGAAGACGCCGAATGGGCCCGCGTCGAAATCAAGGCGCCGATCGAAGGGACCCTGGTCGAAAAGAATATCAACATCGGTGACATCGTCGACACGACGACCGATCTGTTCAAGATCGCGGACCTCAGCGTGCTGACGCTGTGGTTGCACGCGTACGAAGAGGACTTACCCTACCTGGAGCGATTGCCCAAACCGATCCCGGTCCGCATCCGCCTGCCGGCGAATCCGGAAGTGGGCGAGCTACCGGCCGGTATCGAGAGCATCGGGGACATTATCAACCCGCTCGAGCACATGGCGGTGCTGGTCGGGCATGTCGACAACACGGCGGGGGACCTGCGCGCGGGACAATTCGTGACGGCCCGCGTGTCGCTCGCCCCGGAAGAAGGAATCGTCGAGATTCCCACGCGGGCCCTGGTGCAAGACGGCACCGAGAGTGTCGTGTTCATCCAGGAAAACCCCAACGAGTACCGCTTTCAGCCGCGCCGCGTTTCGGTCGCGCGAAAATACAATGACGTGGTGTACATCCGCAGCCAGTTGAACGACGAGCAACGGGCAACCGGCGCCCGCGAGTTGCACGAAGGGGACCGCGTCGCGGCCAGTGAGACCGTGCAATTGCAGGCGGCGCTGCGTCAGCGGCAACTCACCGCCACCGAAGCGAAGCCGTCCGTCCATCCGACTGCGGCACGGCCGTAGTACGCTTGCCGCCCACCGGGCTCGCCTGAGTGATCCGCCATGATCGCCAAACTCATTCACTGGTCCGTCAACAACCCACTGATCGTGGTGCTGTTGACCGTGGCGCTAGCGGTAGCCGGCGGGTATGCGTTCAGCCGCGTCAATGTCGAGGCTTATCCTGACCCGGCCCCCGCGATCGTCGAGGTGATTGCGCAATACCACGGGCGCTCGGCCGAAGAGATGGAACGGCAGGTCACGATTCCGCTCGAAGTGGCCCTCTCCGGCATGCCCGGCTTGAAGTACATCCGCAGCAAATCGTTGTTCGGTCTGTCGTACATCAATACGCAGTTCGAATACGGCTTCGATTACAAGGCGGCCCGGCAGGAAGTCATCAACCGGATGCAGATCGCGGACCTGCCGCAAGAGGTAACGCCGCAAATCTCGCCCCGCTCGCCGATCGGCGAGATTTTGCGTTACGCGGTCGTCGGACCGAAGGACGCGCACGGCAACAGCATCTATTCGCTGAGCGACTTGCGCGCATTGCAGAACTGGACGTTAGAACGCGAGTTCCGCCGCATACCCGGCATTGCCGACGTCGTCAGCTCGGGCGGGCTGATCAAGCGCTACGAAGTCCAGCCCGACCCCGACCGTATGAAGCGGTACGGCATCACGCTGGAACAATTGCAAAACGCGATTGCCAAAAGCAACGATAACGTCAGCGGCGATTACTTGATCCAGGGGGAAACGGCAGCGGTCGTGCGCGGCTTGGGATTGATCGGTCGGGGTCGCGATCCGATGCAGCGCATCCTGACGATGAATAACGCCGAAGAGGCGGCCCGCTACCTGCGCGAGGAGGAGCAGCGTCGACTGCGGCAAATCCGCGAGATCGTGTTGGCATCGACGAATAACCTCCCCGTCCGAGTGGGGGACATCGTCGAAGGGGGACCGCTCAAGCCCGGCGAACGGGATTCGACGCAAGGCGTCGTCGTCAGCAATCAAACCCGCCTGGGCAAGGTCGCCCTCAGCCGTCCTGAGGAAGACGAGCACGGTCGAGTCCTGGACGCGCAGGGCAACACGATCTGGGACGACGAGGACGAAGTCGTGCAGGGCCTCGTCCTATTGCGAAAAGGGTCCGAGTCGTTGCCGGCGCTGGAACTGGTGCAGGCCAAAATCGACGAACTGAATACGACTCCTGGTCGATTGCCGCCGGGGGTCCGAATCGAACCATTTTACGATCGCGCGGACTTGATCAATGCCACGACCGAAACGGTCGAAGAGAATCTGATCGTCGGTATCTTGCTGGTCAGCGTGATCTTGCTAATGTTTCTCAGCAATGTCCGCAGCGCGCTGATCATCGCGTTGAATCTGCCACTCGCACTGCTGTTCGCTTTCGGAGCGTTGTACGCGCGGAACGAGTCGGCGAATCTGCTCTCGATCGGCGCTGTCGACTTCGGCATCATCGTCGACTCGACCGTTATCATGGTCGAGAATATCTATCGCGTCCTCAGCTCGGGCAAGTACGCCAATCTGCCTCTTAAAGATCGTATTGTTCGCGCGGCGCACGAGGTCGAACGGAGCTTACTCTTCTCGACCTTGATCATGGTTTGTGCTCTGCTTCCCTTGTTCACGATGAAAGGGGCCGAAGGGCAGCTCTTCCGGCCGATGGCGGAAACGTACGCCTTTGCTCTGGCGGGCGCATTGCTGTTGGCCGTCACCATCGCGCCGGTGCTGTGCTTGCTGTTGTTCAAGAACCTGAAGCCGGCCCGCGACAATTGGCTGGTTACGTTTCTTAAGCGTGGCTACCTGAAGCAACTGGAAAGGCTGTTGAACAACCGCGCCCTGGCTGTCGGCGGCTTTTCCGGATTGATCGTCCTCACGGCGCTTTTGCTGCCGAACCTGGGGCGCGAGTTTATTCCCCCGTTGGAAGAGGGGCACATCTGGATTCGCGGTATTTTCCCGGTCAGCATCTCGCTCGATCAGACCTCGGAGCAGGCACGCTTGGCACGGGCCATCCTGCGCCAGTATCCCGAGGTCAATTCAGTCGTTTGCCAATTAGGACGCCCTGATTCTGGCGTCGATCCCACAGGCTTCTACAGCGCCGAATTCTTCGTTCCGCTCAAGCCGCAGCCCGAGTGGCCCGCAGAAGTCAAACGCGAAGGCTGGCTGGCCGGCATGCGCAAACGTACCAAGCCCGAACTGGTCGCGGAAATCAGTGCCGAACTCAATGAAGCGATCCCCGGCGTGAACTGGAATTTCTCGCAAGTCATTCGCGACAACGTCTTGGAAGTCCTCTCGGGCGTGCAGGGCGAAAACTCGGTCAAGATCATCGGCAACGATCTCGACGAGCTCGAGGATATCGGCCATGAGGTGGTCTCGGCCCTCAGCGGTGTCCCGGGCGTGAAGGACGTCGGCCTGTATCGCATTCGCGGGCAGTGCAATATCGAGTTGCCCATCGATCGCCAAAAGTGCTCGCTGTGGAACATCAGCGTGGCCGACGTTCACAACGTGATTCAAACCGCGATCGGCGGCAAAACTGTCTCGCAGATGGTCGAAGGAGAAAAGTCCTTCGATATCACGATCCGCTGGCCTTTGCGGTTGCGCGAAGACGAGAGCGATATTCTCGACATCCCGGTCGATGTCACTAGTCACCAGGTGACTCTGAACACGCAGGGGGGCACGCAATCCACGCCGGTTTCGGGAGCCCAGGTCGGCATCGCGTCGAAGGGCTCGAGCACGTCGCTGCCAACACCCACGGGCAGCATCCGCGGTTCCACGTCGCTGGAATCGATGACCACGCCCCGTGAGCGGTTGGGCGATTTGATTACGCCGCTAGGCGAGACTGCCGACGATCGGCTCGATCCCGAGGGACAGTTCGTACGCCCGGGGGCTTCGACGATCGCCCGCGAAGAAGGAAGCCGGCTGGTGGCCGTGAAATTCGGTGTGCGCGGGCGCGACTTGGCCGGCGCGGTCGCTGACGCGCAGGCCAGGGTCAACCCGCTCATCCCCAAGGGCTATCGCGCCGAGTGGAGCGGTGAATTCCAGCAGATGCAAGAAGGCGAACACCGCTTGATGATCATTGCGCCGTTGTCTTTGGCGCTCGTGTTCCTCTTGCTGTACCTCGCCTTCCGGTCACTCCTCGATGCGTTGGTCGTGCTGGCGAATGTGCTGGCCCTGTCGCTCGGAGGTATTTGGGCCCTGTTTCTGACGGGTACGAATTTCAGTATCGCCGCGGCCGTCGGTTTCACGTCGATCTTCGGCGTCGCGATCATGGACGGCCTGCTGTTGGTCTCCAGCTTCAACCAGCTTCGTCACGAAGGACTGCCGCTGCGGGCAGCCATCATGCAGGGGGCCGAGCGCCGTGTGCGGCCGGTGATGATGACGGCGCTGACGGCCATTTTTGGACTGTTGCCAGCCGCCGTCTCGACGAAGATCGGCGCGCAATCGCAGAAACCATTGGCGATCGTCGTCGTCGGCAGCATGCTAGCGACGCTGCTGCTCACTCGCTATCTGATGCCCATCCTGTACAGCTTCTATGGGCATCGCGATCCGCCGGATACCGGAGGCGGTTTCTCGCACGAATAGTCGCCGCCGGGGCTACGCTGGTCCGCCCGGCCAGCGCAGGTTCACCGCGGGGTGAACTGACGGAAAAACCGGCTAATCTTGCCTCGTCGCTACCACCGATAGACTGCTTAGGAAGCGGTAGGCGCTTCCCAAACCGAAGGGTCGCAACCGGCACGTCGCGCGCTGGTAATGCGCGATCCTGCGCGATTCATGTCGCCTGTTGGCGTGGAAATCGCGCCCGGTTCGCCACCGATTGTGGGCAGTCTTCGCGGGAATATTGCGTGATTCTCAGCAGCCGTGCGCAACTTGTCAGTGCGATACGGCCGTGCGCTCCCCAGCGCTCGGTTGTGTGGTGCTGCGCATTGCTGCTGACGGTTTTCGGCGTATGTTCTCCCGCGCGGGCGCAAACGCCGCAGCCGAGACTCGCGCCTCCGCAGACATTCCAGGCCGCGCAGGGTGCTCTGGCACCGGGCGCGCACGTTGTGCGACGTTTGCCGCCGATCGAAACTCAGCAGCGTCCGAGGGACGCAGCGCCGGCTCCTTTCGCTTTTGGACCGTCCGGGGCGACGGCCGCGATACAGAATCCCCCGGTACGTAGCGCCACGCCTGCCGCTGCGCCGCCTAGCGGAGTGCCCGTCACGTATCAAGAAGAGATTCCACGTCCGGTCATGGGTGCCCTCGGCCCGCACGCGCCGTCGCTCACTGAGCGATTGCAGATTCCTGCGGAGTTGCCGGGCACCAACGTACCGCCGCTATGGTTGCCGCCGCTCGATCAACCCGAGCGCCGCTTGCAAGCCATCGATACTTTGTTCCCTGATCTTCCGCCGATGCCGCGGTTGGCGCTGCCGACAGATCCGCGTCAGCTGTATTCGCTGACGGATCTCGAACAGATGGCGATCGCCAACAATCCGCTGATCGCTCAGGCCGAGGCAAGCATCACCGTCGCGATGGGACAGGCCATTCAGGCGGGGGTCTATCCGAATCCGATCATCGGCTACGAAGCGGATACGGTCGGTTCGGCCGGTACGCGCAACTACCAAGGTGTTTTCGGCACCCAGGTCATCAAGACCGCCAACAAGCTGGGGCTGGCCCGCTCGGTGGCGAACGTTAATGTGACGAACGCGCAGCTGGCGTATCGGCGTGCGCGCATTGATCTGATGGCGCAGGTCAAATCGGCCTATTTCGCGGTCCTCGTCGCGCAAGAGAGCGTGATGATCAACGAGGCCCTGGTGCGATTTACCGGTGAGGTCTATCAGATCCAAGATGACAAACTCAAAGGGGGCGTTATTACCCCTTACGAACCGGCGCAACTGCGCAGCCTGGCCGTGCAAGCGCGCACTGCATTGGTGCAGGCGCAAATGAATTACGTCGCCGCGTGGAAATCACTGGCCGTCGTGCTGGGCATGCCAGGCATCCCGCTCGCGCGGCTCGAAGGCAGCGCCGAGATGCCGGTGCCGAAGCTCAGCTATGAAGCGGCCCTGGCACGAATGCTGAACGTGCATCCTGACTTGCAGGCCGCCCGGTTCACGCAAGGTCAGGCTCGCATCCAGCAGCGGCTCGAACGCGTTACGCCGATTCCTGATATCAACGTCTACGGCACGTTTCAGCGCGACTTTACCACTCCCAACGTGCCGCGCACGACATACAACGTGCAGTTCGGCGTCCCGTTGCCGTTGTGGGATCGCAATCGCGGTAACATCCTGTCGGCGCAGGGGAATATCATTCGCACCACCGAGGATATCCGTCGCGTCGAATACGACCTGACGGCGCAATTGGTCGATGCCTTCACGCGCTTCGAGACCAGCCGCATCTTCCTGCAATATAACCGCGAGCAAATTCTGCCCGACCTGACGCGCGCCTACCGTGGCGTGTACATCCGTTATCAGCAGGAAGGGGAAACGGCACGCGGCAAGGCGGGAGCGGTCGGCTTTGGCGACATCATCGTCGCCCAACAGAACCTTACCGGCGGCCTGGCGGCGTATGTGATCCTGTTGAACAACCAGTGGACGGCCGTGGCCGACCTGGCTCGCCTGCTGCAGGTCGAGTCGATCAGCGAATTGAATCTCGGGCTGGGCGACGCGCCCGCAGGCGCAAATCCCTCGGAGCAAGCGCCGAGGTAAACATGAACCATCTGATACTTATCTGCTGGATCGTCGCGGCAAGCCTACTGGGCCCGGGGTTGTTCTGCGCCCCTGCCTGGGGGCAAGTGCCGATCCCCGCGCCGGTCGTGAAGGGTCCGGCGCCGCCGCTGCCGAGCGCGCCGCTGCAGAACACTTCGCCACCACAGAATTTCGCTCCGCAAACCGGCTCGTCGTTGACGATGCCCGGTGCAAGCGGTGTAATGATGCCCCCGGCCGGGTCGCCACCAGGCACGCCGCCGCTGGCGGGACCGCCTGCGGATCCAAAGCCCGCCAACTGGGGTGATTACGCGCAGCCTGCGCCGCCGCCGATTGCCCCCCTGGTACTGGAATACTCGTTGGCGGCACCGCCGATGGGCATCTTCCAGCCCAATACTCCGTCGATCTACCGCGCGCCATTGGCTGATGCCGATTCGATTTTGATGCGCGACGCCACGATGAATCAGGCGATCGATCTGTGGCGCCCGGACGGCCTGGCACCGATCGGCGTGACACAGGACGCCACGCTGCGGACAGGCCAGTTCCTCTTCTCGTACCGCTTCAATTATCAGTCGTTCAACGATAACTTCGTGGGCTCGCACAAAGTGAGTGACGCCTCGGTGGCCGCCAATTATCCCTTCACTCCCACGCACCTGGAAACGAATCGTAGCTTGCTAATCGTGCAGTATGGCGTCACCGACGATCTGACGATCTTCGGCCAGTTGCCGTTCCAGCACTCGAATCTGGATTACACGCAATCTGGCGGCGCCGACTACCGCACAGGTTTCACCGAGCCGGGCGATATCACGATTTCGGGCATGTACGTTCTGTGGCGGGGCAACCGTCAACAGATCCACTCGAACTTCGGTATGAACTTCCCCGTCGGATTTCTCGATTCGCAGACCGATGTACCGTCCCCGACGCTGCCGAATCTGCCGTACGACATCCGCACGGGTTCGGGCACGTTTGATCTGTTGCCCGGCTTGACCTATCGCGGCCAAACCGACCGCTGGACCTGGGGGGCGCAGAGCATCGCCACCGCACGGATGGGGAGCAACCGGCTCGATTACCGCCTGGGCGATCGCGTCGACCTGACGGCCTGGTTCGCGCGCCGCTGGGGCGAGATGCTCAGCACATCGTTCCGCATCGACGGGCAATGGTGGGGCAACGTGCGGAATGCCGATCCGCGTTTGGATCAAGCACTCGCTCCGACCAACGACCCGAATTTGCAAGGGGGCACGCGGCTCGACCTGCTGTTTGGCGTGAATCTGTTCCTGCCGAACACGCGCTTGCCCGGGCAACGTATATCGATCGAAGCCGGCGCCCCGGCCTACCAATCGCTCAATGGCCCACAACTCGGCACTAGCTGGTTGATGACCGCCGGTTGGAATTGGATCTACTAGGCGGCTGCAGAAGCAGGCCTGTCATCGCGACGGTGTGCCGCCACGCATACCTTTGGCATTGCCGCATCGTGGGGCAATCGTGCCGGCACGCTACTCGGGCAACGGTCGGCCCTTCGTCTCCGGCGCAAATGGCAGCACGGCCAAGCCCAGCAGGAAGACGCAGCACATGACCACGCCCGCATATCGCATCGGCTCGCGCTCGTAGCCATGGGCTTTGGTGAACACTTCGCTGGTCAGCTTGGCGAGCATAAAGGGCCCCACGGCCGCGATGAATCGGCCGACGTTGTAACAGAACGATACGCCCGTGCTGCGCAGTCGCGTAGGAAACAGCTCGGGAAAATAGATCGCGTAGCCACCGAAGAGTGCCAACTGGCAGAAGCCCATCAGCGGCGTCATCCAGAACATGTCGCTCAGCCGGCCGACATACCAGAAGAAAAAGGCGGTGCTCAAAAGTGCCGCCACGAACGAAATCGCGAACGAAATGCGCCGGCCGATCCAATGGGTGACAATGCTGAAAACGTAGATGCCGAAGAAGCCGCCAATGTTCTGCATGACCGAGTTGATGCCGGTCCACAGAAACAGCTTGGCCTCGACCTCGGCGGGTGACAGTCCCTGCGATTGGAAATGTTGCGTGAACACGGACCGCACCAGGTCCGGCGCGAAGAAGCCGATTCCCCATAGCCCAACCACGCCCGAAAACGCCAGGCACAAACCAACTATCGCATTCTTGCGCCAGCGGGCGTCGCCGAATAATTGCCCGTATGACCCGAGTTGCTTAGCGGCCACACCTTCGACGGCCACGGCCTGCCAGCGTTCGGGCTCTTTCAATCGCCGGCGGATCACAAGCGCCAGTAAGGCGGGGACCGTGCCGACAACGAACATCAGCCGCCACGCGGTCAGCTTTGTGCCGAAGATCACGAGGTCTCCCAGCACGCCAGATTCCTGCAACTGGCCCAGCCCGATATTGATCAGCGCGGCTGTGATATTTCCCACGGCTGACAGCGCCTGCAACAATCCCAGCGCATAGGGGCGCGCCGTGTCGGGCATCACCTCCGCGACTAGCGCCACGCCGACGGCGAATTCTCCACCGACGCCGAGCCCTGTCAGGAAGCGATAGAAGGCAAAATCCCAGAAGCCACGTGAGAAGGCGCTCAGTCCCGTAAAGAGCGAGTAGATCAGAATCGTCAGCAGCATCGTCTTCGCGCGGCCGATTCGGTCGCCCAGCACGCCGAATGCGAGTCCGCCGCTGGCCCAGCCGATCAAGAAGATCGACGTCGCGTATCCGCCGTACTCGGCGACATCTTTTGCAAACTTCGCTTTCCGTGCCGTGGCCTGTTCGCTCGTTTCATCAGCCGGCGGATCCACGGCCAGCAGTTCTTGCATCGCGGGCTTGCGGGCCAGCGTAAACAACTGCTGGTCCATCGTGTCGAACAGCCAACCTAAGGCCGCCACGGTCAGCACAAACCAGTGATAACGGTTCAGCTCGCGATACCAGGGGGTCTTCGCAGATTGCATGAATCACTTTCCAACGCGGTAGGCGCGAGGCCAGGAAGGAGTGGGCGAGGTGGGAGCGAATGTCGCGATCTTACTGCAACACTCCGATAGTTTTCAAGGCTTGCACCACGGCCAGCACGAGGAAGAAGGTGCCAGCCAAGACCAGCGCCACGCGCATGAACCACCGTGGACGCAAGGCAGGGGGCAGCAGCAACGAATTCACGGCCAGGACATGGAAGCAACTGAAGCCCAGGGCGAAATTCAAGATGTTGCTGGCCACGATCAGCAATTGCACAGGCTTGCCCCAGGCCAGCATCGCCAAGCCGAAGACCGAGTAGCCGCTGAGGACGTAGAAATACAAGTTGCGAATTCGCTTGGTTTCCCATTGCCGCAGCCGGGCGCTCGACGTCCAGAAAACGTCGACCCAGCGCCGGACGATGCCGTCGATGGTCGAGGCCATGGTCGGCGCCAGCACCAAAAAGCCGCAGAACAGGGTCATATACCAGAAGGTGTTGCCATAGATCGGCCCCCAACTGCTGCTCGACACGTGATCGCGCACGCCGTCGGCGGTCATGCCGGCCGCGGCCCAATCGTCGGCGCGCGTTCCGCGCGCCAGGAATTGCACTGACAACATACTGGGTAGCGCTAGCCCTATAAAGCAGGCGGGCATCCACACGAACAACTGATCGCGCATTAAATGCCGGTACCAGCGCCGCCAGCGCGGCATAGACTCGGGGGTCACATCGAAGACCATGCCCACGTGCGAGAGGGAAATATTTCGCCCCCCGATGACGCTGGGAATCGCGCCGACGTGGTAGCCCATCCCCCAGCCTTGATCGCGCGTGTAATTGCTCAACGGCGTGTTCGATAATCCGCCTTGCCCGGCGATCGCGGCAAAGGCGGCCAGCAGTCCGATCGTGCCCAGGTCGATGGCCGGAAAACCATCGCCGCGCAACAGCGACAGAAAGATGTTATCGACCGAATCGGCACTGCCGCCATGCACCGGCACCGTGCCAAAGCGTAGAAAGCCTAGGCCGATTTCGCGCCATGTCGACGCCGTGGAAAAGAACAACGCGATGAACGCCAGAAACCCAAAGACCGTGACGATCTTGAACGTCATCACGGCCTTTAGCGCGTTGTAGATCTTGCCACCGAAGATCAGCGGCAACAGCGACATCAAGAAAATTGCGTACGCCAGGCCTTGCATCAAGGTCGCCTGGGTCAGCGTGACCTCTCCCCCGAAAAAGTGCAGCGTCGTCCAGGGGTCGGCCGCCACGGGTATCTGGCCCAGTATCACGGCCGCAAGGGGCACGGCCGCGTTGGCCGCCAAATAGGGAAACACGGCGCCGAAGTCCAACAGCAGGTAGGCAAACAGCCAGAACCGTGGGCCAGGCAGCGTGCGGAACTTGCCGGTGAAAATCGGCTCGCCCGAGTAGAGCGTGTAGCGGCTGATCTCGAGGTTGTAGACCACCTGGCCGAGAATGCTGAGCGTGGCCAGCCACATCAGCGCGCCGCCGTAGCGCGCGGTGACGGCCGGTCCCATCAACCACTCTCCACCACCGATCGCGGCGCCCCCCATCAACAGGCCAGGGCCGAGCATTGCGAACCAGTTGCGCCAGGTGAAATGGGGCGCATCGACCAGGGGGCCGACGTTCCAACGCGGCATATCGTGCGAGCCAGGCCACGGCGCCTGCTCGGCATGTTGTGCGTGTACCGGCTGCGCTGCGGGTGTCGTTAACGTATCCGCCATGAACGACCTCGGGAGGGACCGGCTTGCCAAGCGCGGTGGGTGGGTGTGCGAGCGCGTCCGTGCCTCACCCTGGCCGGTTCCGCGCCTGGGGTACGATGATCGCAGCAAAAGCTCCCTCAAGCAAGCTTTTGACAGAGAATCGTGCGAGCTGGTTTTGCCAAGGCGCTGGCAGCGTCGAACCGCTGCATTGGTGCGGGCCTGTCCCTGTGGGCTGGGGGCCCTGCAAACTCCCTTATCGTTACGGATGCGGGGGCGAAGTCGTGATCAGCACGTCCAGGCTTTCGTCCCCTGTGTTCTCGATGCCGTGCTCGCACCAAGGGGGCAGGTGGATAAACATGCCCGGCTCGACTTCGACGCGCTTTCCGGCCAGCGTCATCACGCCACGGCCCCGCAAAATGTAATAGCTCTCTTCGCTCTCGTGGCTGTTCGCCGGCAACACCACATGGGGCGGTACGAAGAACACGACCTGGCCGAAGTTCTGCGCGGGAGCGTCCGGATTCGAAGGATGCACGACGCGCACCCCGATTCCCTCGCAGCCGGGATATTTCACCGGACGCCCGTTCTTGACGGTCACGATATTCGGCTGCACCGGCGTGGCGGGCTTGGGGATTCGGCCACTATTGGGCGGATAACCTTGATAAAGTTTAATCTCGGCCATCATTCACCCGTGCTTCGAAAGAGGGGGTCTACCACTCGCGGTGATAACCGGCTGTCCAACCGCCGTCGACCGTCAGTACCGCACCGTTCACATAGCTCGCCTCGGGAGCGACCAGGAACAACACGGCATGCGCAATCTCTTCCGGTGTGCCGGGCCGGCCCACCGGAATATGCGAAACGAGGCTCGCCGCGCGCTCCGAATAGGCTCCGTCCGCGCCGTAGAACAGCGCGCGGGTTCCCTGCGTGAGTACCGAGCCGGGCGCGACGCAGTTAACCAGGATCCCCCGCGGCGCCAGTTCCAGCGCCATCGAGCGTGTCAGATTCACCACGCCCGCCTTGGCAGCGACGAACGCGCTCTGCAACCGTAGCGGCACCAAACCCGCGACCGAGGCGATATTCACGATCCGCCCGCCGCCGGCGGCAACCAATCGCGGAATAATCGCCTGCGAGACAACAAAGACGCCGGTCAGATCGACGCGTAGAATCTGGTCCCAATCCTCGCGGTGGTATTCGTCGAGCGGAACACGATCCTTGACCGTGTTGATGCCGGCGTTATTCACCAGGATGTCGATCCGTCCGAATTGCTGAACGACCTGCTCGGCGACGTCGCGCATCGCACGCTCATTCGAAACGTCTGCCACGAATGCTGCGGCACGACGCCCTTGCGACGATAATTCCGCGGCCGTGGCTTGCGCGGCATCGGCCGCCAGATCCACCAAGGCCACGGCGGCTCCGTTGGCCGTCAACTGTTCGACGATGGCGCGGCCAATTCCCTGGGCGCCGCCGGTGACGATCGCCACCTTACCGGCCAGATCAACTTGCATCTTGGGCTGCTCCAGCACGTGGCAGGCCGATCACTGCGACCGCTCCTGGCGATGCTTCCCCTGCACGGCCAACTCTTCGTCGATCCAGCTTTCCAATTCGTCCCAATCAACCGGCGGCAATCGGCACAGGTCCGGGCGCAAAACGCTCGCACCTTTGATGTACACGTGTACGACATCCGAGGCCGGCTTGGCCGTGTTCCAGTGCAGTAGCACGCGAATGCATTGACGCAACGAGCCGGGCACATCCAACTCGTGATTGCACAGCAGCGCCACGTCCAACCAGCCCAACTGCCGGGCCGCGAGCGCCGGAAACTCGGCATCCAGGTCGACCGTGGTTGTGAATATGGCGCTGGCCAAGTCCGCGGGCTCAATACCGTTCTGCCGGATCATCAGCGCCAGCAACTGCCGCGTTGCCTTCAGGATGTCTTCGCGCGTGTTGCCGTCGGCGGTCGTGGCGCCGCGCACTCCCCGGCATCGAACGGCTGGCGAATTCGAATCGGTCATAGATTGCGATGCGGTCTGACAAACATCGGTAGCCGTGGTCTGCGACCCCGGTCGTTGAGCAGCCTGTTAAGATCGGCCTAGACGCTCGACGTAAAAGCCTAGCAAATCGTGCGCGCTCAGGCCACGGTTGCCCGGCACGGATTGGTAAACTTGTTGCAGGCCGCCGGCTACTCTTCCGCCTCTTCCAGCCCCAACTGCACCAACCGGCGGTACAACCGAGGGCGTGTCATGCCCAGCAGACTGGCCGCCTTGGTCTTGTTCCCCTTGGCGCGGGTCATGGCGCGGCGGATCAATTCCTCTTCGATCCTCCCGAGGAATTCTTCCAGGACAATCTTTTCTTCCGCCCGGCGCGGCCGGGCCGCGGCGTCGAGCGAGTACTGAATCTTGGCTGGCAGGTCCGCCGCCATGATGCGCGGTCCCTCGGCCGTCCGATAGGCGGTGGCGATCACTTCGTCCAGCTCGTCCACGTTCCCCGGCCAGGAATAAAGTGCCAATCGATCGAGCGCCTCGGGCGCGAGCCCGGCGAGTTGCCTGGTGCCTTGCCGGTTTTGCTCCTCGACGAACATCTGCGCTAGAAGCGGCAGATCATCCCGACGTTCGGACAACGACGGAATGCGAATCTCGATGGTCGCCAGGGCACAGGCCAGATCCGCGCGAAACTTTCTCGCCTCCGCTAGCGCCGTGAGCGGCTCGCGCGAGATGGCAACAATGCGGAAAGGCGCGCCTGCTACCAGGTCGCGCGCTAGTTGCTCTTGGACGTCGTCGGCCAGATCTTCCACTTCGGACAGTAGCAGAGTCGCGTACCGGCCGGCAGCGGCGGTCGCACGCGACAACGCTCGCCAGGTGCTTTCCAAAAGGCTGACCGCCAATAGCGGACACGCGAGCGGGACCAGCGGACCGGCACCCAACGCGGCGCGACCATAATGAATGGCGCGAGCCACGTGCTGCCGCCCGCTGCCAGGCGGACCGACGATCGACACGCTGGCGGAACTGGCTGCGGCCAACTCGATCTGCTTGCGCACCTGTCGCAAGGCTGGCGAATCGCCGACTAATCGATCGGCGTGATACTGCCCCGCCAGCTTGCGACGCCATTCGGCCAACCGATGGTGAAGTTCGCGCGGTGTCGATTCGGCATTATTGGACTCGTCCTGCAGAGCGCGATCGCTTTCGACCTGGTGCGGCGAGGCAATGGCGATCACGCCGGCCAAGTCGAGTGCATCGCTGCCGAGTGGCAAGAATTCGACCTGCCGTGCGGCTACGGCGTTTTCCTCGCCGGGGGGCGAGACGACGGCCGTGGCTCGCTGACCGGTCCACACCTCGGGAGGCGGTGACAGGGCCGCCGCGATCGCGGCCGGGCCCGTTACTTCGGCGCTCGAGTGATAACGCGATTCATGTCCAACGAGTTCGCCGGCTGAACAGCCGACCCAAGCGGCACAAGCATCGTTGATAAACAGGATGCGTCGCGAGTCGTCCAACACATAGACCGGCCCGGCTGTCGCGTCGAGCAATCGAACCAGATCAGCGGCAACCGTGCGAAGTGCCATAGGCGAACGACGATACCTCGATCAATTCCTAATCATTCTGCTACCGCGAACACACGCACGCGATCTGCTTACGTCGAGCGTCTTACGGCTCGGTTCGCGTGGCGGTCAACGTCTGGTCGGGCGTGACGACCTCGACCGATACGCACCGGCCATCTACGACTTGAAATGTTAAGCGCACTTCCTCGTTGATCGACGAAGCAAACTTCAGATTTCCCTGGTACTTCAGGCGATCGACGACCAAGCGACCTGACTGCGCGTAAAGCTTCCCCTCGTCGATCGTGATTGTCCACTTGTTGCCATCAAACTCGTAAGTGCCGGCCAGCGGGCGTAGCAAGGCCTCGTCCGTTGGCAGGTCCTGGATCGGTTGTTCTTCAATTCCCAGCATAACCTTGGCGATACGACTTTCGATCCCTCCGGCCGGCGCGCCCGCCGTATTGGCCAGCACGATCACGGCCAGCCGGTCGTCCGGGTAACGGCCAATCATGGTCGAAAAGCCGTTGATGCCGCCACCGTGACTCAGCTTGCGATGCCCAGCCATGTCGGCGAGCCCCCACCCATAGCCGTACTTTTGTACCTTGCCGTCCGGCAACGTCGTGGGGCGATACATCGCCTCGTAAGACGCGGCGGAGATAAATTCTCCGGCCTCGAGCGCCTGATGCCATTTCAGCAGATCGAGGACATTCGAAACCAGTGCCCCGGCCGCGCCCGGCACGGTCATGCTGATCGGGTCGTCGTTAATCAGTTGGCCGCGTTCGCGCTTGTACGCCATGGCCCGACGAGGGATTACCGGGCGTGTGTCGCCATAGCGCGTGGCGTGCATGCCCAACGGTTTGAAGATGTGATCCGCCAGGTAGTCGCCGTATTTCTGGCCGCTCGCCTTTTCGATCACCATCCCCAGCAGGTAATAGCCGGAGTTGTTGTATTGCATCTTTTCGCCCGGAGAGAAATCGAACGGCTGCTCCTTGAACAGGGCGAGCATCTCGTCATGCGACAAATCCTGGCGCGCCGTGCGGAAGAAATTTGGTAGGCTCGTGTAGCTCTTGATTCCTGACGTGTGATTGAGCAAATGTTGGATTGTGACCTTGTGATCCTGCGCGGGATAGTCGGGCAGGAATTTCGTCAACTCGTCATCGACCGACAGCTTGCCCGCCTCGGCCAGTTGCATGATGGCCATCGAGGTGAACTGCTTGGTGATCGAGCCCAACCGATAGACGGTTTCGGCCGTGGCCGGCACGCCGTTCTCGACGTCGGCATAGCCGTAACCTCGAGCGAGCACCAGGCGGCCATCCTTCATCACGCCGACCGCGTAGGACGCGATCGTCTTGTCTAGCCCCTTCGCGACGATCGCGTCGATCTTGTCGATCGCGCCATCCGGCACGACCACGGCGCGAGCCGGCGTCGGCACAATCTCCAGCGACAAGAAAAGAATTGCGATGCAAAGCACGGTCGGGCGTCGAAGCATGGCAGATAGCTCCACAGCAGCGAGTTGATGCAAGCCCAGGGTCACTGGATTGGACCGTGACAATTCTACTACGTAGTGGCCGGTAGCTAGTAGTTAGTAGCCAGGGGGCAGTAGACGGAAGCGGCTGCAGAGTGATTTTCCAGGGAAATGAGTAGCCGCGACAAGCGAGTGTCGGCTTCTCACTCAGAACCAATGACCGATTACTAGCTAACGACTACTGGTTACTGCCCGCTCTTCTGGAGTGCTTCGCGCAGATGCGCTAGCGATGTATTGCCTCCCGAGCAGACGATGCCGATTTTCTTGCCGGCCAATTCCTGCCGCATCCGGTAAGCCGCGGCTAGCGGAGCGGCGCCGGCCCCTTCGGCCAGCGTATGGGCCCGCTCGATCATCCACACCATCGCCTGCCGAATCTCGTCATCTGAAACGAGCGTGAATTCCTGGAGCAGTTCCCAGAGGATCTTTTGCGGCAGCGCGAAGCCGGCGCCGGTTCCCAGCCCTTCGGCAAAGGTCAGATTCGGCGCTTCGGCCAGTTGGCGCTGCCGCCACGATTCGTACGCCGCGGGCGAACGCTCGGCCTGCACGCCGATCACGCGCAGTTGCGGACTCAGCTCGCGGGCGACAATTGCCGTGCCCGCGGCACCGCTGCCGCCGCCGATAGGAACGAAGATCGCCGCCAGGTCTGGCTGAGCCGTGAGCATTTCGAGCGCCTCGGTCGCCACGCCCGCGATCAATAGTGGCTCGTCCCCCGAATGCACGTATCGGTAGCCGTGCTCGCGCGTGAGCGCTTCGCAATGTGATCGCGCTTCGTCGAAGTTCGCGCCGTGGAAAATCACCTCGGCCCCCATCCCTTGCATGGCGGCGACCTTGCCGGGATTGGCGGCGCGAGGCACGACGATCCGCGCGCTCACGCCGAACAGCCTTGCCGCATAGGCGACGGATTGCCCGTGATTACCGCTCGAGACCGCGATCAGCCCGCGTCGCCGTTCGTCGTCTGACAATTGCGAGACGAGATTCACGCCACCGCGCACCTTGAACGCCCCGACCGGCTGGTAGTTCTCGTGCTTGATATAGACCGTGGCGCCGAGTAGTTCATCAAGCGCTGGATAAGAGTAGAACGGGGTCGGCGCCAGATACGGCCGTATCCGCTCTTGCGCGGCGAGCACATCTTGGAAGGTGGGCGGTTGCAGGGAAAGGACTCCTCGATCAATGAGCATGCGGACGGATACGTCTGAGTATAGCGGGGCCTTCGACGGCCTTCGCCGTTAGGGCCGTCCGTCGCCAATGCACGCGGCGCGCAACCACAAGATTGGCAAGAAGTCGATGCACGTCTCGCTCAGAGATTCCTGAGCCAAAGAGCGTCGTTGAGGTTCACTCGTGCGAGGGGACAGCGACGAATAGCCGCGCTACTCCGTGGCCGTAGCCGTCACGGCGACCTGTCCGTCTGCGGTTACGGCTGGCTTTTCGGCCACCGGGGCCGCAAACGGTACGCCCGGCAAACGGGCCGATTGTGCAGCGGCACTCGCGCCCACTTGCACCGGATTCGGTTGAATGCCAACCAGCACGACCAAACCCGCGCACAGTAGCATGGCAGCGCCAGCGCCCCAAGAGGCTTGTGCCTCCAGTTCACGCTGCGCCGGCCGGAAATACATCACCGCCACGATGCGCAGATAATAACCGGCCGAGATGGCCGCATTCAGCACGCCCACCACGGCCAGTAGCAAGAACCACTCGCGTGACATGCTCCCTTCGTGGACAGCCGGCAGGCGAATGCTCAAGGCACCAGCGAACAGGTTCAGCTTTCCCCAGAAGCCTGCCAGCGGCGGAATGCCGGTCAGGCTGAACATGAAGATGGCCATCGATAGGCCGGCCCAGGGATAGGTGCGGCCGACGCCGGCCAAATCATCGACGGTGTCGATCGGGCGCTCGTCGCGTCCCAAATAGACCAGCACGGCAAAGGCTCCTGACGTCGCCAGAGAATAGACGGCGATATAGAAGAGCATGCCACCGATGCCGTCGAAACCTGTCGCCGCGTCCGCGCCGCTGGCGGCGGCAAATGCCACGGCCAGGCCGATCAACATGTAACCGCCGTGGGCGATCGCTGAATAGGCGAGCAACCGGCGAACGTTGTCCTGCCACAATGCCACGACGTTCCCAAGCGTCATCGTGAGCAGTGCAAGCACGATGGCGATCTGCCAGGCATAGGTTTCAAAGCCTGGCATCGCCACGGCCACGATACGCACCAGCACGACCAGTCCGGCCAACTTCGGCAACACCGAAAGGACGGCCGCGTTTCCGGCGGTCGTCCCTTGATAGACATCCGGAGCGTAGAAATGAAACGGTACGGCCGTGACTTTGAAGCACAGGCCGGCAAAGATCAGCACCAGCGCCAACCGGCCAAACCACAGCATGCCCGACGTTTCGTCGATGCCGCCGATTGCCGTCTGGATTCGACTCAATTCCGTCGAGCCTGCCGCGCCGTACAAGAAGCTGAAGCCGTACAGCATGATGGCCGACGACAGAATGCTCAGATAGAAATACTTGGCCGTCGCTTCCTGTGATTCCACGCCGCGTCGTCCCAGGTAGAGCAATACGTACGTCGGAATCGAAATCAACTCCAAGCCTACGAACAACAGCACCAGCTCTTGCGCCGAAGCCACGATCATCGTTCCGGTGACGGCCAATAGCAGTGTGCCCAGATACTCTGGTACTTGCACGTCCGGCGCGAGCTGTAACGACATCAGCACGAGCACCAGGGCCACGACCAACGCCAACCAGCGAACATATTGGCTGAAAAGATCGACCTTAAGCGGCCCTGGCATGTCGACCGACAAAATCGGCTCGGCCGGATATTGCGGCGCAACGGTGTCTGGCGATTCGACCGTCTCGACCTCGGCGGCAACGGCATCACGTACCGGGTGCCCTCCGGCCCAAAACAATTGCGTATATTGCCCATACAACATCCAGCCGGACATCAACACTGCACCTAGGGCAATGCCCGACCAGATCGCGCGCCCCGGCACGAACACGCCCCCCACGTAGATCAACGTGGCGGCCATGATCAGAATCATCTCGGGCAGTAGGCAGTAGAGCGTTTCAGTCGACACGCGCTACCTCCTTCCCGCTGGTTTCGCGAGGATCGCGGGCCAGAAGCGGCTTACTCTCGTTCAAGTCTCGGCCTTCCATACGGGCGGCTATTTTGTCGGCCACCGGGTCGAGCGATTCGGCCATCGGCAGCAGGAAATGTTGCGGCACCAGGCCGATCCAGAAAACAAACACGACCAGCGGCAACAAAGCGCAAATCTCGCGACCGTTCAGGTCGTGAACTTCGTGGTGGCCGTCGCCGTGCGAAGGCTCTCGCAACGGTCCGAAGAAGACTCGCTGCACGAACCACAGCATGTACCACGCCCCCAGGATCACTCCTGACACGGCCATCACGGAAAAAATGCGTCCGGCCAGCGACCAGGCTACCGGCGCGTCGGTCCAGCCGCGCTGAAACGCACCGCTGAGTAGCAGGAATTCGCCCGAGAAGCCATTCATTCCGGGCACGCCAATGCTGGAGAACGTGAACAGCACCATGAAGAACGCCAGGATCGGCATCTTGCGCGCGATCCCGCTGTAGTCGCTGATTTCGCGGGTGTGATATCGCTCGTACAACATGCCGACCAAGGCGAACAGGCCGCCGGTCGATATGCCGTGGTTGATCATTTGCAACACGCCCCCCTGAACGCCCAGGCGGTTCAACGAGAAAACGCCCAGCATGCAAAAGCCCAAGTGGCTGACGCTGGAATAAGCGATCAAGCGTTTGAGATCGCTCTGGGCCAATGCCACGAGCGCGCCATACACAATGCCCACCGCGGACAGCCCCAACAGCCAAGGCATGCAGGCGATCGCCGCATCGGGGAGCATCGCCAGGTTGAAACGCACGAAACCGTACGAACCAACCTTCAGCAGGATGCCGGCCAACAACACACTGCCGGCCGTCGGCGCTTGCGTGTGCGCCAGCGGCAGCCAGGTGTGTACCGGGAATAGCGGCACCTTGACGGCGAAGCCCGCAAACAGGGCCAGGAATATCCACAATTGCAACGCGGGCGGGATCGGATCGGCCGCCAGCGCCGTCATCACGCCGTCGAACGAGAAGTCGAGCACCCCTTCGCTGCCATGATAGAAATTCCACAGCACGATCGACAGCAGCCCCAGAAAGGTCAGCAAACTGCCAGCCAGCGTGAACAAAAAGAACTTCGCCGCAGCGTAGCGCCGATCCTCGTGCCCCCAGATGCCGATCAGGAAAAAGAGCGGGATCAGCGTGAACTCGAAGAACACGTAGAACAAGATTACGTCGCGCGCCGCGAAGACGCCCATCATGCCGGTCGCGAGTAGAAGTAATAGTGCGTAGAACGTCGGCGCTCGATCCTCGATGGCTTCCCAACTGACCAGTACGCTGACCAGCACCAGCAAGGCGCTGAGTCCGAAGAGCCAAACACTGAGCCCGTCGAGAGCCAGGGAAAACCGCACCTCGACGCCGTAGGCATGAATCCACGGCCGATCGAACGACGGTGAACCGCGATCCACCGGGCCGGCCGCGTTGCCGCTGTCGGCAAAACTATCCGACATGTCGATCTGTGCGTTCGCCGTGGCATGGTGATGATCGACGTACGATTTCACGACGCCGGCCGCCATGAGCATTGTCACCAGACTGGTTATAAGCGCGATCGTGCGCGCCGGCCCGCGCGAGGACTCGCCGAACACCCAGATCAGGGCGATTCCTCCCAGGGGCATCAATACCGTGGCCAGCAACCAGTTCACGCGATCCTCACCCTGTCGGCCAAATGAACAATGTTCCGATCAATACCAGCGTCCCCAGCACCATCACCAGGGCGTAAAACTGCACCATGCCCGACTGCAGCGAGCGCAACACGGCGCCGCAAACGATCGGCACCTGGCCGCAAAGATTCACCAGTCCATCGATCACCCAGCGGTCGAACCAATAGCTGATCGTAGCCAGCAATCGCAGCGGCCCGACGATCAACAGGCCGTAGATGGCGTCGATGTAAAATTTTCCGGTCGAGAGTTGATATAGCTTCAGGCCGAACGGCGATTGCATCAGGCGGGTCAATTGCTCGATCTGTCGGCGGTCTCCCAAGTAGAAGAAGGCCGCGAGTCCAACGCCCGACAAAGCCACCACGGTGCTGAACAGCGCGAGCCCCAAGTGGCTAGCGTGTTCCGCTGCCCCATGCGCAACCATCGGTTGGACGCCCGCGTAAGCCAGCGACGGTGTGCTACCGAGAAAATGGGCGAACGTGTGATGCCATTCGAACACGGCTCCCACAGCGAGCGCACAAACGGCCAGCACCATCAGCGGAAAAGTCATTGCCGACGGCGACTCGTGCGCATGATGCCCAGCCTCGGGCGGGACTCGCTCGCGTCCGTAGAACGTCAGGAACAATCCGCGGAATGTGTAGAAAGCGGTCAGAAACGCGGTAAAGAGCGACGCCCAGAATAGCACGTTGTAAACGAGCGAATGCGCGCCCCGGTCGCCGACGGCGCCGATGATGGCGTCCTTACTCCAAAAGCCCGCGAACGGAAACACGCCCGAAAGGGCCAGCGCCCCGAACCAGAACGTCCAAAACGTCGTGGGCATCAGGAATCGCAAACCACTGAAGCGGCGCATGTCGATCACGCCCCCCATGGCATGCATGACGCTGCCGGCGGCCAAGAACAACAGCGCCTTGAAGAAGGCGTGCGTGAACAGGTGGAACATGCCGGCCGAGATGCCGGCCAATGTCCCGACGCCCAACCCCAAGAACATGTATCCCAGTTGGCTGATCGTGGAATAGGCGAGCACTCGCTTCAGATCGGTTTGCGTCACCGCAATCAGTGCGGCCAACAGTGCTGTGAAGCCGCCGATCACGGCCACAATCTCCTGCGACTCCGGCGCTGCGATGAACAGCGGCGTACAACGGGCGATCAAATAGACGCCGGCCGTCACCATGGTGGCAGCGTGAATCAAGGCGCTGACGGGAGTCGGGCCTTCCATCGCGTCCGGCAACCACACGTGCAGCGGAAATTGGGCACTCTTGCCGCATGCCCCGGTCAGAAGGCACAGGCAAATCGCCAGGCCGACACCTCCGCCGACGTACAGCGCTGGATCGGCCAGACGCGTTTGTCCGAGAATGCCTGCCACGGCAGCCACACCGTCCGTGGCCGGGGTATCGTGGAAGTTCAGCGTGCCGTAGGTGACCCATATCAAGAACAGTCCAATCGCGAAACCGAAGTCCCCCACGCGATTGACCAGAAACGCCTTCTTGCCGGCGGCCGCGGCGCTCGGCTTCTCGTACCAGAAGCCGACCAGCAAGTAGCTGCACACGCCGACCGCTTCCCAGAAGACATAGAGCAAGACGAAGTTGCTGACCGAAACCAGCATCGTCATCGAAAACACGAACAACGACACGTACGTGAAAAATCGCCAATAACCCCGATCGTCGTGCATGTAGCCGGCAGCGTAAATCGACACCAGCGACGAAACGAACAAGACCATCGACAGCATGATCGAAGTCAACGGGTCGGCCCGCAGAGTGACGTCGATCACGTAATTGAATTCATGGCCCGCCACGTCGGCCGGTGCGGGACCGCCGTCGACGTCGATGTCCGAGCGATGATACTCGTTGGGGATCGACGCCCAGGTCCACAGCGTGTGCCAGACTTCGACGCCGATCGCGGTCTGCTTGCCCGCCTCTTGAGCGGTATGCAGCTCGTTGACTCGCGTACGAACCTCGGCGAGTAAGAACAGGCTCAACACAAACGAAGTGACCAGAGCGAAGATGGTCGGCAAATGGGCCCGGGTACGCAGCACCGAGCGTCCCAGCGCGGCGGTGACCAGCGTCGACGCCAAAGGCATCGCCGGGATCAGCACCATCAGTGTCTTGATGTTGTCGCCTTCAAACATGACTTCGGTGTACCATTTGCTCGACAGGTTGAACGGGTTCGATTCCCGACGGCGCCAGGGCGGGCCACTGCGGCTCCTCGATTTCCGCCTCGGGCAGCTCGGTATCGACGAAGGCCGTCTGATTCGACTCGCGCAGATTCTGCCAGGCCGCGATATCCAGCCGGCCACTGCGGTAGAACAGCATCAGCACCAAGACCATCGCGATCGCGGCCTCGCACGCCGCCACGGTCAGAATGAAGATGACCAGGATCTGGCCTCCCCAATCATTGTGAAACCGGCTCCACGCCACCAGGCTGATCGACACGCCTTGCAGCATCATCTCGACGGCCAGAAACATGATGATCATGTTGCGACGCGTCAACATACCGACCAGACCGATCGAAAAGAGCATCGCCCCCACGACCAGATAGTTTTGCAATAGCTGCAGCTCACCCATGGCGCGCGCCTCCTGCCGACCGCGCGAGCGGCTTGCTTTGAATGGCAATCGAGACGGCGCCGACCAGGGCGGCCAAGAGCATCGTTCCCGCCACTTCGACCGCGATCAGGTGCCGGCTGAAAAGCTGCGTGCCGAGATGATCCATGTGTCGATCCGACAGGATCTCGTCGGTCCGTTGCGGTACTTCGCGCCCGGCGATCGGATCAACAATGCCATCGGTCAATGTGACATACTTTTCAGTCTCGTCGACCGTGAAAGACTTCGGCGCGAACGCATCGCCGATGACCATCGTCAGGATGCCGATCATCACGGCGCCGACGCAGGCCGAGACCAGCGCCTCCCAGCTCACGCGGTCGTAATAGGCATGCCCCTCTGGTTGTGCCAGCATCAGCACAAACAGGAACGTCACGAGAATCGCGCCGGCATAGACCACGATCGTGGCCACGCCTAGGAACTGCGCGCCTTGGAACAAGAACAAGCCGGATGTGCCCAAGAGCGTCATCGCGAACCAGATTGCGCAGTAGACGGGGCTTTTCAGCGTCACGGCGCACACCGCGGACATCACGGTCACGGCCGCCAGGAACCAAAAAATCACCTCGGCCGACGTCGACCCCAATCGTGGCAGACGGGACGCGAACAGCCCCAAGCTCGCAAGCGCGAGCAGAATGCCGAGCTTTCGGCCCCAGCCCTCGCCGCGCGGGAGCAAGAGCCACAGCCCCACGGCCGCCAGCAGCGTCGCCACTAACATTACGGATTGCGTCTGTGTCACAGCGTCCCTCCCACGGCGGCCGATTGCATCGGCTCGGTATCCTTGGTCTGGTCGAAGACGCTCAACAGCTTTTCTTTGTCGAAGATCATTTCCTCGCGGCTGCGGCCGGTCAGGTCGAACAAGCTGGTGAGCTCGATCGCGTCCACGGGGCAGGCCTCTTCGCACATGCCGCAATAAATGCAGCGGAGCTCGTCAATTGTGAAGCTTTCGGGATACTTCTCGCGATCGGGCCACGGACTGGGCGAGGCGACGATATCAATGCAATGCGCCGGGCAGGCCGTGGCGCACAAAAAGCAGGCCACGCACTTCACGCGGCCTTGCGCATCCTTGTTCAAGCGATGCACGCCGCGATAGATCAGTGGATTGCGAATCTTGGGCTTCACTTCTGGGAAGCTGACTGTGACTTTCGGCGAAAACAAGTGGCGCGTGGTGGTCGTCAGTCCCTGCAAGAACAGCGGCAAGTACATCTTGCCCGCCAGTCCGAGCTGCGGCTCTTCGACCCACTTCACGGCAGGATCATTTGGTTTCATCGCGAGGTTCCTCGCTGGGACGTGCGGCGAGCGTGCATCATATTCGGTCCACCGCCTCGAACCGTGGGCGATTGTCAGTCGATAGGGGGGCCACGATCCCCGCGATCAGCCACGCCAGGATCGCTAGCGCCCACAGCACAGCCACGAGAGCCGTGCGACTGCCCCCAAGCGCGGCCAGCACCTGCGGTTCGTACTCGGCCACCACCGCCACGATCACCAGATTGACCATGCCCAATGGCAACATCACCTTCCAGGCGAGCGACATCAATTGATCAAAGCGGAAACGCGGCCAGCTCCAGCGCACCAGCATAAAAAACAGAATGACGCCCATCACCTTCGACAACAACACAATCACGCGCAACAGGGCCGTAACCCAGGTCACGGGATCCTCAGCACTGCCTGTGATTCCCCACAGGTGCCAGCCGCCGAAGAACAGGATCGTAATCAAGAAGGACGCCGTCACCATGTGCAGGAATTCGGCGATCAAATATAGAAGCAAACGCAAGCCTGAATACTCGGTGTGATAGCCGCCGATCAATTCCTGTTCTGCCTCGGGCAGGTCGAATGGCAGCCGCGCACTTTCCGCGAACGAAGCGATCACGAACACGAGAAAACCGAGCGGCTGCATGACGATGTTCCACGTGCCGCTCGTGGCTTGCTGATCGATGATATCTTCCAACCGCAATGACCCAGCAGCCAGGACCACGCCCAGGATGCCCAGCCCCAGCGGCAACTCGTAAGCGATCAACTGGGCACTTGAGCGCAAACCGCCCAGGAAGCTGTATTTGTTATTGCTTGCCCACGCGCCCAGGATCACGCCGTAGACGGCCACACTCCCCATGGCGAAGACGAAGATCATGCCTACATCGATCTGCGGCGCCAGGATCAATTGCAAGGTGATCGGCTCGCCCCCCACGTTGAACGTGGGCAACATGCTGCCGAACGGGATCACGGCAAACGGCAGGATTGCCGCCACCAGGATCGAAATCGGCGCGAGCGTGTACAGGAACTTGTCGACATGCGCCGGCGTGTATTCTTCCTTGAAGATGAATTTCAAACCGTCGGCCAACGGCTGGCCAAGGCCGAACATCTTGATCTTGGTCAATGGAATACCGACGCGATTCGGCCCGATACGATCCTGCACCCAGGCCGCGATCCAGCGTTCCAACAGCACCAGATAGGCTGCCGCCGTCAACAGCCCAAACAAGATCAAGGCGATCTTGCCGAGCATGATCACGAATATTATGAGGTCGGCGTGGGACATTTGTGGCTAGTAACCAGTAGTCGGTAATCAGTAGTCGGTCGGGGGAAGTCAGGTCGTCGGGGCTGCGGCCAATTGGTTCAGCTTCAGATCGACGCCCGTGTCGGGTACTTCGTCGCCAGCGACGGCGAAGTAGGGAATTTCGGCCGCGACTTCGTCCAGCACTTTTCGCGAGTTGAACATGCCCGGCAGTTGCAGCAGGCGCCAGTAGAGCGGACCCTCGACCCAGGCGCCGGTTGGCGGACGAACGGCCCATTTGGCCGGCTGCAGCCTATCCCCATGATTAACGTAAGATCCGTCGCGCTCGGCGAACGATCCGCCAGGCACTTGGTAAGTAGCCAGATCCCACAGGGGCGAATCGAACAAATCCTGCACGATCAACACATCGAGATCGGCAAATCGCTCGGCCAGGGCCGCGTCATGCCAAGCCGATGGGTAACCGGCCGTGAGCCAAGCCGCGCGAATCTCACTCTTGTCGAGCTCGCCTAGGAAGTCATTGAAATTCAGGTGCCCGCCAAAATGTTTGATGATCGCTTCCACACCGCGTCGATTCGGCGCCTTTTCGGCGCGGATGGTGAAGCCGTTCTTGAACGTCTCGTCCTGGCCGACCACAGGAACCGGTCCGATCGAGAGCACCGCCGAGCTGTCGATGCCGCGGATGTATTTGGCCAGCAAGTAGGCTTCTTCAACCGTGAGGTGCGGCGAGATTACGGCCGCCAAACGTCCGGCCGCCACCAGGCTGGCCTGTAACTCGGCCGGCAATGTCGCCCATTCGATATTTGCGTGGACGCCGTTTTCACGCTTTCGCAGCCCGACCTGACGTTCGGGGCTGTGAACGTGGTGATAGCCGTATCGGCCATCGTCGCACATCCACCACTTATTAACGTGCGGGTTCTCGCGTGGCTTTAATCGCCACACGTGGTCCTGGTTTTCCTCGACCGTGATCGAGCACCCGGTCGAACAACCGGTGCAGACACCATTGTGCTGCTTGAGGAACCACACCCGCTGCCGATAGAGAAAGTCCTTGTCGCCCAACGCACCGACGGGGCAGAGATCAACGACATTGCCCGACAGTTTGTTATCGAGCGGAAACCCGGCCAGCACGTCGATCTCTTCGTGGCTGCCGCGGTTGATGACCATCAACTCGCTCGTGCCGCTGATCTCGCGCGTGAAACGCACACACCGGGTACACATCACGCAACGGTCGACGAACAGGGTGACGGTATCACCCATGTCGCGACGCCGGCTGGTGAAGGGGCGGATATCGGCCCGTCGCTCGTTCTGGCCATGTTCGAAGTGATAATCCTGCAGTCGGCACTCGCCCGCCTTGTCGCAAATAGGACAGTCGATCGGGTGATCGATCAGCAAGTCCTCTTCGACCATGGCCCGGGCTTTGCGTACGTTTTCGCTATCGGTGACGAAGACCGTGCCGTCCTTGGCCGGCGTCTGACAGGCTGGCACCAGCTTCGGCATCATCGAGATGGCGCCGGTCTCGGCATTGCGCGTGCCGCTTTCGACCAGGCACATCCGGCAACTGGCCACGACCGTCAGCCCGGCATGCCAACAGTAGTGCGGAATCTCGACGCCGGCGCGCTCAGCGGCTTGAATGCCGTTCAAGCGCTCTTTGTCGCCGACTTCGACTTCGCGACCGTTGATGAGGACGATACCCATGGCAAATTTGCTGAAGGTTGTTGGACTGTTGTGCCTGAGAACTAATGACTTGCCAAAACCGGCAAAGCTTTCACCGCGTGCGTGACCGCGTAGCCTTGGGGATTCGTGCGCTTGATGTAGTCTTCGAACTCGCCGCGGAATTTGCGAATCGCGTTTTTGATCGGCCAGGCAGCACCGTCGGCGAGGCCGCAGATCGTCGTGCCGGGAATAATGCCGATCGAGTCACCGATTTCGAGCAGCAGGTCCAGGTCGCGCAACCGTCCCTTGCCCGCCTTGATCCGCTCGAGCATTTCCAGCGACCAGCGAGTTCCTTCGCGACAGGGAGTGCATTGGCCGCAGCTTTCGTGTTGAAAGAAGCGGCAACTGTTGTGCAGAAAATCGACCATGCTGACCGTCTCGTCCAACACGACCACCGCCGCGGTGCCAAGACCCAAGCAGCCCACGCGGCCGGGGCCGGAAAAATCGAGCGGCGTATCGAATTCTTTTTCCGTCAGCAGGCCCATGCTGATCCCGCCCGGGATCGCCGCTTTTCCCTTGCGCCCTTTCCAGACGCCGCCGCCGTATTCATCGATCAACTGACGGCAGGTGATCCCCAGCGGCGCTTCGTAGCAGCCTGGCTTGTTGACGTGTCCGCTCAGACAGTACAGCTTCGGCCCATAGCTACCGGGATCGCGCGGATTGTTGGGATCGGCGGGCACGCCGATCGATTTGAACCATTCCACACCGCGATTCACGATGTGCGTAACGCAGGCCACGGTTTCGATATTGTTAACGACCGTCGGCTTGTGAAACACACCTTCCACAGCCGGGAACGGCGGCTTAATCCGTGGCCAGGCACGCTTTCCTTCCAGGCTTTCGATCAAACCGGTCTCTTCGCCGCAGATGTACGCCGCGGCGCCGCGATGCAAGAAGATGTCGAGCGAGAACTCGCTTCCCAGGATATTCTTTCCCAGGTAGCCAGCGGCGTAGCATTCGTCGATCGCGCGCTGCAAACGCTCGAGGCACAGCGGATACTCGTATCGCACGTACAGGTATGCCGTCTTGGCCTTGGTCGCATAGCAGCTGAGGATGATCCCCTCGATGACCTGGTGGGGATCTTCCTCCATCAAGATGCGATTATTAAAGGTGCCTGGCTCGCTCTCGTCGGCATTGATGCACATGTAGATCGGGCCGGGATGATCCTTCGGCAGGAAGGTCCATTTCAGGCCCGTCGGAAATCCCGCGCCACCGCGGCCGCGCAGGTTGCTATTCTTCACGAGTTCGATCAGCGCCGGCGGCTGCATCTCGGCCAGCACTTTTCGCAGCGCACCATAACCACCGGCCGACTCGTAGACAGCGCGCGTATGGCTGTCCGGCTTGTTGATGTTGGCGAGCAATACTGGTTCGAACTGCAGCACGTCTTATTCCTTGGCAGCTATCGGCCGGCGCCGGCATCTTAAATTACCGACGACGCTGGCAGCCGCATCTCGTTCATTCAAACGTTTTCAAAATCTCGTCGGCCTTAGCGGGCGTCAGGTCTTTGTGCAATGTCTTGCCGGCCAGCATGCAGGGAGCGAAATCGCAGGCGCCCAGGCACTCGCCGAATTCGAGCGTCAGGCGTCCATCCGCGGTCGTCTCACCCGGCTTGATGCCCAGTGAGTGGCACATATGTTCGAGCACTTCTTCGCCGCCGCGTAGGGCGCAACTGATTGAGCGGCAGACCCAAGCCCGTGTCCGGCCATGCGGCGCGTCTTGCTTGAAAAAGCCGTAGAAGCTCAATGTGTCTTGCACTTCGGCGGGAGCCAGTTCGAGCAACTGTGCGATTTCGACCACGGCCGCGATCGGCACGCAACGCAAGCGCTCGTTGACGATATGCAAAGCCGGCAACGTCACAGCCTGCCGCGTGGGATAGCGCGGGAAGTAGGCCTTGATCGCCTCGACCATCTCGTCAGTGAGTACGCGTTCTGGCGTTGCCATCGTGTGCTTCGATTAGTTCCTTACCATCGCTGGTGCTTCGGGCTGGTGTCGCTGGCTTTCTGCTTCGTATTGTTATCGATCCAACTCGGCGGCAATGATGTTCAAGCTGCCGAGCACAGCAACGACGTCCGACAGCGTGTGACCGCGAATCAAATGCGGAAACACCGCGAAGTGGATGTACGACGGCGGCCTGCAGCGGGCGCGGTAAGCGACTTCACTGCCGTCCCCCACGATGTAAAAGCCTAATTCGCCGTTGGGGCTTTCGATCGCGGCATAGCTTTCTTCGCTGGGCACCTCGAAGCCGCGATTGCTCATCGTCAACTCGAAGTGCGAAATGCAACCTTCGATGGTCGAGTAAACTTCACGCTTGGTCGGTATCGCGGTCCGCTCGCCGATGTCGACATTCACGGGGCCTGACGGCAGATTCTCGATCGCTTGCGATACGATCTTCAGACTTTCCCGCATCTCGGCCATGCGCACCAGATAGCGGGCGTAGCAATCTCCAGCCGGGGCACAGCACATCTGAAAATCGAAGTCTTTATACGCCAAGTAAGGCTCGTCCTTGCGCAGGTCGCGCGTCACTCCGCTGCCGCGGGCCACGGGCCCCGAGCAACTGCGGTTAATCGCCTCTTCCTTCGTCAGGACGCCAACCCCCTTGGTGCGGTCGATAAAGATGCGATTGCGATCCAGCAACCGGTCCATATCGTCGAGCGTCTTGGGGAAGGTTCGCACGAATTCACGCACCAGATCGACGAACAGAGGTGTTGCGTCGTGCATCACACCGCCGACGCGCGTGTAGCTGTTCGTAAAGCGGGCCCCGCACAGCGTCTCGAAGATGTCGTACAGATCCTCGCGGCGATTGAACGCATACAAGAAGTACGTGAACGCCCCTACGTCCAAACCCACGGCGCCATTACACAACAAGTGATCACTGATTCGCGCCAACTCGCACAAGATCGTGCGGATGTACTTGCAGCGCGGCGGGATTTCGAGTCCCAGCAGGCGCTCGACCGCGTTGTGCCAGGCCACGTTGTTGGCCATCGGCGAGATATAGTTCATCCGGTCAGTGACCGTGACGTACTGGTTGTAATTCAGGCTCTCGCCGATCTTCTCGAAGCCGGAGTGCAGGTAGCCGATATCCGGCACCGCGTCGACAACACGTTCGCCGTCCAGCTTCAACACGATGCGCAGCGTCGTGTGCGTCGCCGGATGCTGCGGACCGAAGTTGAGCGTCCAGATAAAGTCCTGGGCTTCGTCACGGGTCGGCTCGGCAGTGAGTGTCGCAGGCGCTAGCGGCATATCAGCTCCGATCCCTCGTCAGCACCGGGAAATTGTGCCGCTCGCCGCGACCTTGCAGCGGATAATCCTTGCGCAGCGGATACGCCTCGAACTCGTCGGGCAGCAAAATGCGCCGCAGGTCGGGATGACCAGCGAACGTGATGCCGAACATGTCATACACTTCGCGTTCCATCCAGTTGGCCCCTTCCCACAGGGGCACCACGGTCGGAACCGAAAGTTCAGGCTCGTTCAGAAACACGCGCACCGTCAAGCGGTCGTTCGTCGCGGTCGAGGCCAGCAGATAGACCAGCCCGAACCGGTCTTGCGCATCGCGATAATTCAGATAGTCGACGCACGTGACATCGACCAGCAGATCGAAGCCGGCCTGCTTCAGCCAGGTAAGCGTCGCCAGCATCGAATCTTTGGGCACTACCACCCGCGCTTGGCCCTGATATTCGCCGTGGGTCAACTGCGGAAAGGCGGCGGTCAGTTTGTCGAGCGTGGCGGACTGGATCATGCGGGCAGTCGCGGCGCCAAGGCCGCACAGGGGAGTCTGTCAGTGAAAACTACCGGTGCAAATGGTGCGGTAGACTCGGTAACACGGGAAGCTCAATCAATGCCCGCTTCTGACGCTGACGCGAAGGCAGGTTGAACTCGTCGCCATTGATTGTGCCTTCGGCCTGAATTTTGTCCTGCAGATCGATAATCGCTTGAATCAATTGCTCAGGACGCGGCGGGCAGCCGGGAACGTACATGTCGACCGGGATAAAGCGATCGATCCCCTGCACCACGGCATAGGTGTCGAACACTCCGCCGGTCGAGGCGCAAGCTCCCATTGAGATGCACCATTTCGGCTCGTTCATCTGCTGCCAGATGCGCTGCAGTACCGGCAACATCTTCATCACGACGCGCCCGGCCACGATCATCAGGTCGCACTGGCGAGGGCTGAAGCGAAATACCTCGGCACCGAAACGGGCCAGGTCGTGACGACTGGCGCCCGTGGCCATCAGTTCGATCCCGCAGCAGGCCGTGGCGAAGGGCATCGGCCACAAGCTGTTCTTGCGACACCAACTGGCCAGCTCGTCGAGCTTGCTGACGACGACATTTTCGGGGAGTTCTATCGCCATCGAAACACTCCCTTACGCCATGCGTAGACAAGCCCCACCGCGAGTAAGGCGATAAAGACCATAATCTCAGCGAACACGATGCCGCGTCCGTCGATTAAATGCAGCTCGACCGCCCGATCAATGCCGTGCGCTGCCTCGCCCGCCGCGGTCCGCTTACTGGAAACGGCCCACGGATAGAGAAATAGCAACTCGACGTCGAACACCAAAAAGGCGACCGCGATCAGGTGAAAACGAACGTCAAAGCGGCGACGGGCGTCATGAATCGGATTCATGCCGCTCTCGTACGGCATCCGCTTCACCGCCCCCTCGCGCCGCGGACCGATCAGTAGGCCGGCCGTGACCAGGCCCACGGACAATCCGGTGGCGGCCAGCACTAGCAAGAACAGCGGCAGCATGACGTTCTGCATAGGCCGAACTACAGTCCGACGAAGGGTTTGCCAGCTTCAGCCCTCGACTTTGTGAATCGTTTCACAAAGCAGGACCAAAGAAAAGCCCGGCTGTTGGGCCGAGCATGCACCGGCAATGTATCGCTTGCCCGGTGGGGGGTCAAGCCGGCGCCGCGCGCTGCCGATTCTCGGCGAACCTTGATGCCGGTTTGCGATCCGATTTTGGCCGAGGCTGTCGCCCTAATGGATCGAGGCGACGGATCAGGACGACTCTCCGCGCGGCAACCTCTTGGAACGTCGCCGGACAGAAATGGCGACCAGGCCGATCCCCATGCCAAACAGGGCGACGGTCGAAGGCTCGGGCGCTGCCGAGTAACCGACGTAGGTGTAGCCATCGCCGCCGTTAAACACGTTGTAGGCGAGGGGGTTACCCGAGACCGTGATCAGGCCTGAACTAATGAGCCCGTCGATCGCTGCCACACGGTCTCCGCTGCCGGGGTTGGCCCAGCGAAATACCCAATCCAGGCCGGGCACGACCGAACTGTCGAAGTCGAGATGCAACACGCTGGTGTCCAGAATGCTGAGCGAACTGCCTCCCAGCGTCAGACCCGTCAGACCTCCAATGGCCTGTTGAATCGTTAACGACGACGCCAGGTCGAGTTGCAGATTTCCTTTCACCTGATCGTTACCGCCGTGCAGGGTCACGGTGCTGCTATCGATCGACAGATCGCTGTTTACCGTCACGGCACCGTCATTGAGGAGTTGCCCCGCGGTGCCAAAGCGCCCGATGAACATATTGTTCGCCGTTATGTCGTGACCGGCGGCGTCAACCGTGCCCGGCGAGGCGCCGGTACCGCGGATATCCAGGTCCTGCGACAGCGTCATATTGGCGCCCAGAGTCAGTTGGCTGCTGGCGTCTTGTATGAGGACGCCTTGGCTGACATTGCCTGCGGCCGCGGTCGTGACCTGACCGCCGCTTTGGATCTGAATATTGTTAAGCGCCGTCGCCGCATTGAGATTAACGATGGCACCGTTACTGGCGCCCAGCGTCGAGGCCGAATCACTGGCGTTGAAGTTAAAGTTCGAACGATCGACGAACAACCCGGCGGCGGCCGTGATCGTGCCACGATTCAGAATCTGGCCCGACGTGTTGAAACGGCCGATGTAGATGTTATTCGCCGAGATGTTGTGCCCGGCGGCGTCAACCGTGCCCGGCGAGGCCCCCGTTCCGCGGATATCCAGGTCCTGCGACAGTGTCATATTCGCGCCCAGCGTCAGTTGGCTGCCGGCGTCTTGTATGAGGACGCCTTGGCTGACGTTACCTGCGGCCGCGGTCGTGACCTGACCGCCGCTTTGGATCTGAATGTTGTTGGCTGCCGTCGCCGCGTTGAGATTGACGATGGCACCATCGGCGGCGCCGACGGTCGAAGCTGAATCGCCGGCGTTGAAGTTGAAATTCGAACGATCGACGAACAACCCTGCGGCTGCCGTGATCGTGCCGCGATTCAGAATCTGGCCCGACGTGTTGAACCGGCCGATGTAAATGTTGTTGGCCGAGATGTTGTGCCCGGCGGCGTCGACCGTGGCCGGCGAGGCCCCCGTTCCGCGGATATCCAGATCCTGCGACAGCGTCATGTTGGCGCCCAGCGTTAGCTGGCTGCCAGCGTCGAACACCGTTACGCCTTGGCTGACATTGCCTGCGGCAACGGTCGTGAGCTGACCGCCGCTTTGGATCTGTATGTTGTTGGCTGCCGTCGCCGCATTGAGATTGACGATGGCACCGTCGGCGGCGCCGACGGTCGAAGCCGAGTCCCCGGCATTGAACGTGAAATTTGAACGATCAACGAATAGTCCAGCGGCAGCCGTGATCGTGCCACGATTCAGAATCTGGCCCGACGTGTTGAACCGGCCGATGTAAATGTTGTTGGCCGAAATGTTGTGCCCGGCGGCGTCGACCGTGGCCGGCGTGGCGCCCGTACCGCGCATATCCAGATCTTGCGAGAGCGACAGATTTGCGCCGAGCGTCAATTGGCTGCCGGCGTCGAAGACAGCGACGCCCTGCGAGATGTTTGTCGATGCGGCTGTCGAAAGGTGGGCACCTGACAAAACTTGCGCGGTTGCGGAAATGGTATCGCCGGATTGCAAAATCAAAGCGTTACCGTTTTGAACTGCCAAACTTGCTGTGGAAAACGTGCCACCCCCGGTGCGCGTGATGACTCCGGTGCCACCAAATTGCCCGATTGTGATTGTATTGCCGACCGAGAGATTGAACCCGTTCAAATCGAGCGTCCCGATGCCCGCCCCGTCGCGCCCCAGGTTGAGATTTGCAACCGACTGATCGGCGGTCAGGTTCACTGTGGCCGTCGATAACGTCCCCGCGGGAAAGGAACCGCCGATGTAGGCATTGTCCGCCGCACCAGGAGGGCCACCGGCGGGAGTCCACGTCGCGGCGTTGGTCCACGGACCACTCACAACTGCCGCGCCATAATCATCGGCGAAGCCGTCGTTGGTCAGACCGCCGAGTATGACGAGTGCGATCGCAATTAACGGTTGTGGTACGGTTCGAAACCGTGCGTATCGAATCATGATGTGCCCTCTTTGATGCTTCTTCAATTGTCGTCGAGCGAATATTGCTACAGGCGGCCCCGTGACCATTGCGGCCTTTGCGCGCAGGGAACCGCCATTCCATCGGCGAATCATGCGAAAACTCGAATCGCGCGCAAGCAAACCATCGCGCACGAACCGAGAGAATCTTGGAAGAAAGCCAAGCCCTGGGTGCATCAAACGAGCGCCCTGCGGCGCATGATGCGGGCGGCTTTAGAGAACGGTCACTAGCGTGCCCCGGGAAGACCTAATCGCTGCTGCAAATCATTAGCTAGTGCGGCTCTGTCTAGACGACTGCCACGTGAATGAATGCAGATCGTAGTGCAGGAATTCGAGCAATTCAACCAAAAACCAGAAATAGTTCGGACTGGACGAAAACCAGCCAAGTCGCCAGGAAGCCGTCGTGCGGCAAAAACGCGAGCGCCAGGAGCTAGGATTGCGGCTCGTTGCTGGGCGAACTCCGGCGAATCTCGTCGCGCAGTTGGGCGGCCTCTTCGAAGCGCTCGTCGCGTACGGCCTCAGCCAGCTTTCGCCGCAGGCCTGACAGTTCGTCGCTGGGCGAACTTAACAGCGGCGCGGGAGTTTTGGCTGCCAGCTCATCGCGCCAGCGCACCAGTTGCACCAACTCCGCGCACTCGTCGGCCTTTTCGGATTGGCCGTATTCTTCGAGGAAGTCTCGAATATCGCGGATCCCCGCGTCGATCGCCGTCACGGCGGTCGGAAAATCGCCGAGTTCGACGAACGGCGTGGCCACAGCACGCGAGTGCATCATGGTCACGTACGGTCGCCACTGGTCGAAACGGAGTCGATCGCGCTCGTTCTTGGCATGATCGCGCACGAACTTGAAGAGGATCAAGTTCCGTCGCGTGTCGCGCGCGCACAATTCGTAACGCTCGAGGTGCCAGAAGCTGAGGTAGCGGTGGTAGTACTGCACCCCCTCGCGCAACAACTGTTCGCAATCCGCGTCCGAAAGCGTGAACGGGGCCAAGTCGGGGTTGGCCTTGTCGTGGGCCTGTTGAGCCTGCCGATAGAAGTCGAGCCAGGAATCGCGCCCCTCGGGACGTTGACCATCGGGACGGCCGTCGATCTCCATTTGCAGCAGGCCCAGGTCCAGCCGCAACTGGATCTTCTCCCGGCCGTCTTCGCCCGTAACGAGGCGCACGGACACCCGCTCGGGGTCGAAGTCCCACCCATTCAAGATGTTAGAGATATCTCGTGACACGTCGTTTTCGAGGTTGAACTGGGGCGAGTTCGGCCGGGGCAAATTCCGATCGCCAGGCGGCCGTTGTAGGGTAATGCCGCGACGGATTTTCCTGCCGCAAGCGAGCGAATTGTATACCGCGGCTCGCGACAAAAAGACGGGATACCGACGGGCTGAAGTCGTCGTTGCCGACACCTACAAAGATAGCCCACAGCCCTGCTACAGGGATAGGGGCCGGGCACCGGCAAACCCGCTGGCGCAAGCGGCCGGCTGCCAGTAGCTGGAACCTGGCTACAATCGGCCAGCGAAAGGGCCGCGCGAACAACGCGCGCCCCGAGCCTCGCGAGCGAAAATCGACAGACAATTCGCCAGCTTGCCTGGCTAGTCGTTCGCGTCGCGAACCAACGGTTCCATCGTTTTGGTATTGCGCTCGACGGCCAAAACCACGGTACGCTGCTCGAGACCGTTGGCGCTGCTGGCCACGGCCGGAATCACTTGCCGACAGTTCGGCAAGCTGAATCGGACCGTGAACGTGCCATCGGGGCGGAGCCGCACGGGATCGCCTTGCAGCGTCACGTGAGCGTCAGGCTCGGTGGCGCCGAAAACGATCAACTCGGCGTCGAGCTCGAAGTGAAACTCACGCTTCTTGCCCAGCGCTTCGGCCCCCGGTCCAAACCGGGTCGACATGGGCGAACCCATCGGGCGACGCAGCCGCTCTTCGAAGAGTTCCTGCAACTCCAGGTTCGGTCCTTCGGCGGAATACCCACCACTGAGAGCATAGACCTTCTCGAAGTCCTCGGCCACGGCCGCCCAATTGCCGTCGATCGCATCACTGGTGCCGGGCACCGGGGTGCTGACAACGTTGCTGCGGCAGAGTACGAAAAATTTGCCCTCGGCCGACAAGTAGCCGATGTCCAGCCGATAGCTCTTCGGTGGGTCAACGACGTCGATGTACCAGTTGTTAACGCCGCCATGGATTTCAATGGTGCGCCACAGACGCTCGGCAGTCGTCGTCGATCCGCCACCGCCTGAGACCTCGAACACACGCAGCACTGGCCGTGCGCCGTGCCATTCGCGTCCCATCGCCGCCTCGGCCCGTTCTACGCCGGTGCGTGTCAGTTCCCAGTAGGCGTGCAGCCAGAACGAGTCGCGGACCATCGCCACGAGCCGGTCCTTCACTTCCCCCTGCGATTTGTCCGGGGATTGGAAAGCCAGGTTTTTCCAGCGATTTAGCTTCTCTTTTGCGATCTGCAGACGTTTGACGACGGCCGGATCCTTGGGCTTCTCCACAATGCGCGGTTGCGGCTTACGAACCGGTCGGACAGGTGTGCTGGCCAACGAGCCATTCGTTCCATTGGACAATGAGCTCTTGGAAAGTGTGCCATTCGCCAGTGAGCTCTTTGAGAGCGAACCACTAGAACCGGCGCTTTTCGCAAGCGACCCGTTGGACAGCGAGCTCTTAGAAAGTGAGCCGTTCGATACTGAGCCCTTCGAGGGCGATCCAATCGATACAGCACCATTTGACTTACGCGTGGCAGCCACGGCGACAGTCGTTGGGCGAACTCCTGTGGGCCGAGCGGTAGCCGGACGGGAAGTCGTCGGCCGCGGCGCCGCCGTGCGAGATTTCGCAGGGGCCTTGGCCAGCCGGGACAAAGCCTTGACGAGTTGATCCTTACGCATCGAATGCCAGCCGCGCACGCCGCGCTTCTTGGCCATCTCCGCCAGATCTTTACACGAACGACTGTTGAGCGCGGCTACGTTAATCAACGGACTGTCTCCGGGATGCGTCGAGCGGCGGCCTGAGGCGCCGTGGGGTTTCTTGAGCCATCCCTGACCGGTTCACACACTGCGCCCGTTTGGCAGTCCGTACCCAAGGGCGATGCCCGCTGCTACCGATGCGCCGCTCGTTCGAGCGAAGCTCCGGACAGCGAGTTCAACTCCGACAGAAAACTAAAAAGGGGGTTCCACGGCCGTTAGGCAGGCCGCTTGCGTCATTCTCGAGAGGCCGCTTTCCCCTGCAATACTCACCTTTGACGTTCGATCACGTTCTCCAATACGCGATGCGACCCGCCTCCCCGGCTATCCCCCCTTCATGCGGAGCGAGGGCCGGCATATCGCAGAACTGTAATGTAATCAACGGCCGCTTATATTGCAACTAGTTTGCCCCTTGGAAGGCCTTTCTGATGACAGCACCTCAACCATCGATAGGTTGTTCTCGCACTTGGACTTAGATGCTGGCAATGAAGGCTGAATTGCGACCCCACGAATGAGGGTTAGGGAGCGCGTTTCCGAGTGTCGAAATCCATCCAATTTCGGCGAACCATTGGCGACAGGGCCCCCGTCGCGGCACCCCCAATGGTACCGGGGCTCGGCCGAGAGGCGCTGACCGAAAACGCCTAATGGAAAGGATTTGTGGCCCGTTCCAAGACTTTGTGAAAAAAAACACGAATTCCGATCGCCAGCCCGTTGACACTCTGAAAACAGCGGATTACAGTCCCGTTAAGTTCGATTGCAGCCGGCATTTTGGGTCGTTGCCAGCTCTTGCCCGGAGTCCGCTCCGTGGCACTTCTTTGGGGGTCCTTGCTGGGCCCGGGGTTTTTGGACAAGCAAATACGTTTTGGGTGTTTATTTAGGCGTTTTCACAGCATCTTTGCAAAACTCCGTCGGCGGATCTGGGCGTGCCCACGAAGCCTCCTCCTGACCAATCGCCAATCGTCATCGCGTCGCAATGGGCGACCCGCATCATGACGCTGGCGATCGAGATGGTGGTGCCCGGGCTGGCCGGTATCTGGCTGGATGGCCGACTGGGAACAAAGGCGCTGTTTACACTTTTGGGATTTGCCCTGGGCGGTTCATTCGCCATGTGGCAATTGTTGCGAATCACGCGGTCGCCACAGCGACCGAGATCAGGTTCCAACGACGATCGGGAACAACGCGGACCGTGAACGGCCACGATACCTCGACGAGCAGCGACTGCCTGGTGAGCTGGGTTCGCCATGCTCGCGCCGTCGCGCTCTGGATGACCGCCAGCTACCTGGTCGTGGCGCCGCTTGTGTTTGCCTTGCAAGGTCAGGACGGGCTCGTTGCCGCAGGCATTGCGGCGCTGGTCTGTGCCGCGGCGACTATTAGTGCTCAGTTCACCGCCATCTGGCTCGCAGGGGCCGGTCAACCGTTTCACGCCACGCTGATCGCGATGTTGCTGCGAATGGCGCCGCCGCTGGTCTTCTGCATGGCGATCGGCTTTCGCCGCGGGCCGCTGACGGACGCCGGTGCGGTTTTCTATGTGATCGGCTTTTACATGGTCACGCTGGCTGTCGACACCTGGTTGTCGGTCGGACGGATTTCGCTGGCCTCGTTGTCGAGGAAGGGATAGTCATGGCTAGTGACGTATTCGATCCGGGGCATCTGTTTGGCCACGTCCAGGATGCCGATCATATCGAGGTTTCGACGAGTGTCGTTCCCAGCGGAAAGATCATCCTCCCGCAACCCTTGCGGATGGACCAACCTCTGTGGAGCGGCAAGACCGGGGTTTTGTCGGTCGACAAGATCAACATCTTCGAGCCGATTGAGCTGAAGTTTACGAAGTTCATGCTGCTCGAATTGATCGTGGCGTTAGTCGTCGCCGTCGTGTTTATCCGGCTGGCGAACAAGATGTCCGCCGGTGATCGCCCCAAGGGGCGGGCGTGGAACCTGCTCGAGGCGATGCTCCTGTACATTCGCGATGACGTCGCGCGCCCCGCCATTGGCGACCACGACGCGGATCGCTTTCTGCCGTTTTTGTGGACGTTGTTCTTCTTCGTGCTGGGCTGCAACTTGCTAGGGCTGGTCCCCTGGGCCGGCTCGGCCACCGGATCGCTGGCCACGACCGGCGCCTTGGCATTTATCACCTTCGCCACGGTTGTCGGCTCGGGCATGAAGCAATCCGGCTTTGTCGGTTTCTTCAAGTCGCAGGTGCCGCACATGGATCTTCCTGGTCCGCTGGCGGTCCTATTGGTGCCGATGATCTTCGCCATCGAAATGCTGGGTCTGGTCATTAAGCATTTCGTGTTGGCCGTGCGTCTTCTGGCCAACATGATGGCCGGCCACTTGGTGTTGGCCGTGATCGTAGCGTTCATCGCCGCGAGCGCTGGCTCGGCGGCGTTTTGGGGTGTTATGCCCGCCAGCGTGCTGGGGGCGACTGCCTTGAATCTGTTGGAGTTGTTTGTCGCCTTCTTGCAGGCGTACATTTTTACGTTCTTGTCGGCCCTGTTTATCGGCGCTGCGGTGCATCCGCACTAATCGCCGCGACTGCGGCGTCGGAAACTTTTTGGGCAAGGTCTTTCCCGCGAAAAGGAGATTAGAGCAGTGAACAAGTTGATTGCAATTTTCGGTGTCGCGATGCTGTTCGCGTGCTACGCTAACCTGGCGACCGCCCAGACCCCGGAAGATCAGTTGAAGATCGAGCAGCAGGCCCAGGACATCGCTGCCAAGCGTGGTCCTTTCGCCTTCTATTTCGGTGGTGCCTTCGGCGCCGGCCTGGTGATCATCGGTGCCGGCTTGGGCATCAGCCGTATCGGCGCCTCGGCCGTCGAGAGCATGTCGCGTCAGCCGGAAGTGGCCGGCAACATCCAGACCGCCATGATTATCGCGGCCGCTCTGATCGAAGGTGCAACGTTCTTCGGTCTGATCGTTTGTATGTTGTTCAATAATTAGGTTCTGCGTCGGTTATGCCGGCGCAGCGCGGCGAATATCGACGCGCTGCGCCTGAACATGGATGAGGGCGCCCCTTGCGCCCCGGATTGAGGAAAGCTTGTCATGAGCATGTCGCGAATCCTGGCTTCTGGCCTGCTGGGCTTGGCTGTATCCGTGTACATCGGTGGCGGTGCATTACGCGCCGAAGGCGAGGGAACCGCCAAGCAAGACGCCCATGCAGCGCATGGAGCCGAAGGGCATGCGGGCGATGGCCACGGTGGCGATGCTCATGGAGGCCACGGCGGCGAACACGAAGCTCCCAGTCCCCTGAAGGTCGACTTCGATCTGGCCATCTTCACGGTGCTGATCTTCGTCATCCTGTTGGTCGTGCTGGGCAAGTTTGCCTGGGGGCCAATCGCTTCGGCTCTCGATCTTCGCGAGAGGAAGATCTCGGATAACATCGCCGCGGCTGAGCAACTCAATCAAGAGGCCAAGCGTCTCTTGGGCGAGTACGAGGCCAAGCTCTCGGCAGCTCGCGAGGAAGTGCGCGGCATTCTCGACGAAGCGCGTCGCGACGCCGAGCATGCGGGCCAAGAGATCGTGGCCAAGGCACGCACGGATGCCCAGGCCGAAACGCAACGCGGCAAGGCCGAGATCGAAACCGCGACGGCGCAAGCGCTCAACGAGCTGGCCCGCTCCAGTGCCAACTTGGCGGTGGATCTGGCCGGTCGCATTGTGGGCGCCAAGCTCACGGCCGGCGACCATGCGAAGTTGATCGAAGATGCCCTGGCTACCTTCCCGCAAGGGGACCATCGCCAGAATTAGTCTGCCCGTGACGGCGACGTTTTGATTCCGTTCCGACTTACCGGCAAGTGAGCTATGTCTCAAAGTCCTGCGAAACCTGATGCTGCCGAGCGAGCCACCGATCCCGGTGCGCAGCGCGTCGCCGAGGTCTATGCCAAGGCGTTCATCGCTGCGGCCGAGAAGGCGGGCGCAACGGCAGCGGCACTCGAAGAGCTCACCGCCATTGAGAGTGAAGTGCTGGAGCGCTTTCCCCGGTTGCGCAGCTTGCTGTCCTCGGGCTTCATCAGCGCCGCGGACAAGGTCCAGATCGTCGACCGCACTTTCAATGGGCGCGTTTCGTCGCTGGTCTTGAACTTTCTGCGCGTGCTGGCCGAGCACGAGCGACTGGAAGTGCTGCGCGACGTCATTCGCGCCGCGCGTGCCCAGTTCGACCAGATGCGCGGACTGCTGCGCGTCGAGGTGACCACGGCCAGCCCGCTAACAGATGAATTGGCGGCCAAAATTCAACAACAATTACGTGGCATGTTTGGGGGCGAGCCAGTGCTCGTTCCCAAGATCAAGCCCGAGCTGATCGGCGGCGTCGTGCTGCGCGTGGGCGACGCCGTTTATGACGGTTCGGTCGCGGCGCGGCTGGCGCAAATGCGTAGCCGCATCATCAACAGGAGTGTCCATGAAATTCAAAGCCGACGAGATCGCTTCAGTAATCCAGCAGGAAATTGAGCAGTACGAATCGCAGGTCGACGTCCGCGAAGTAGGACGCGTTCTCGAAGTCGGCGACGGTATTGCGCGCGTGTACGGCCTCTCCGGCGTCATGGCCGGCGAAATGGTCGAGTTTCCCAATGGCGTCACGGGCCTGGCCTTCAACCTCGAAGAGCACTCGGTCGGCGTGATCATTCTGGGTGACTACCTGACGATCGAGGAAGGGGATGAGGTCAAGAGCACGGGCCGACTGCTCAGCGTTCCGGTTGGTGACGCCGTGATCGGCCGCGTGGTCGATCCGCTTGGCAACCCGCTCGATGGCAAAGGACCGATCGTCACGGCCGAGCGCCGTCCGGTCGAATTCATGGCCCCCGGCATCGCCCAGCGGCAACCGGTTCGCGAGCCGTTGCAGACCGGCATCAAGGCCATCGACGCCATGACCCCCATCGGTCGCGGTCAGCGCGAGTTGATCATCGGCGACCGCAAGACGGGTAAGACCGCCATCGGTATCGACGCCATCATCAATCAGCGCAATAGCGGCGTGAAATGCTTCTATGTCGCGGTCGGTCAAAAGGAATCCACGGTTGCCGGTGTCGTCGAGGCGCTTCGCAAGAACGGCGCCATGGACTACACGACGGTCATTCTGTCGGGAGCCAGCGCGCCTGCACCGCTGCAATACGTTGCTCCCTATGCCGGTACGGCGATGGCCGAGCACTTCATGTACAACGGTGGCCACGCGTTGATCGTTTACGACGATCTTTCGAAGCAAGCCGTGGCTTATCGCCAGCTCTCGTTGTTGATGCGTCGTCCGCCCGGTCGCGAGGCTTATCCGGGCGACGTGTTCTACGCCCACAGCCGCCTGCTGGAGCGTTCGGCCAAGCTGAGCGCGGAGCTAGGGGGCGGTTCACTCACGTCGCTGCCGATCATCGAGACGCTGGAAGGCGAGGTCTCGGCCTACATTCCAACGAACGTGATTTCGATTACCGACGGACAGATTTATTTGCAGCCGGACTTGTTCTTCGCCGGCCAGCGGCCTGCCATGAACGCCGGTATCTCGGTTTCGCGCGTCGGTGGTGCCGCCCAGATTCCGGCCATGAAGAAGGTGGCCGGTGGTTTGCGGCTCGACCTGGCCGCGTTCCGTGAACTCGAAGCGTTCGCTCAGCTCGGTACCGACCTGGATGCCGCCACGCAATCGCGGTTGGATCGCGGCTACCGCATGATCGAGCTATTGAAGCAGGGGCAGTACCAGCCGATGGACGTGATCGACGAGGTGCTCAGCATCTACGCCGGCACCCGAGGTCACTTGGATAAGGTCCCCCGCTCCGAGGTCGCCGCCTGGGAACAGGATTTCCTCCGTTTCATGCGCGAGCAAAAGTTCGAGATTCGCAACAAGATCGTCGAGACCCAGAAACTCGACGACGACACGGCCGCGGCGTTGGAAAAGGCGATTGTCGAGTTCCAGGCGCAATACACCACGAAGAAGAAGTAGACGTATCAGGCTTCGCCACAGAGTTCACAGAGAACACCGAGGAAATGATGAATGACGGATGCAGAATGAAGAATACGAAGACCTAATGCCCGCAACGGCGACGCTTCTTCGATTCATCATTCATCATTCTGAATTCTGCATTTAGACAAATGGCCAAGGCACGAGCACTCGATAAACGCCGCAAGAGCATCAAGAACATCCGCAAGATCACGCGGACGATGGAGCTCATTGCCACGGCGCGCTTCAAGAAGGCGATGGACCGTGCGAGCGCCGCCACGGCCTACACGAAGCGAATTACGGCGCTCGTCGCCGAATTGGCCACCAGTGGTCTCAAGGTCAGCCATCCGCTTCTCGAGGCTCGCAGCGAGATCAAAACGGCGTCGCTGCTGGTGCTAACCGGCAATCGCGGTTTGTGCGGCGGGTACAACTCGAACGTCAACCGCGCCGCCGTCGCCCGCTGGAAGGAATTGCAAGCCACGGTCCCCAAGACGTTGCTCGAAGTATCAGGCAAGCGCGGCATCGCGGCCTTCAAGTTTCGCGAGATCGCCACGCACCGCGCGTTCACGCAGTTCGAGGACAAAGTCAGCTACACCGAAATCGACGAGCTGGCCAACGGCTATCTCGAGGATTACATAACCGGCCGGCTGGATCGTTTGGACGTCGCGTACACTCGCTTCGACAGCATCGCTCGGCAGGTCGCCGTGGTCGAGACACTGTTGCCGCTGGGAGCCATTGCCGGCGCCGATGCCACGAGCGCGCCAGCCGCGAAGGCCGGTCCGCAGTACGAATTTCTGCCGTCGGCGAAAAGCATTCTGGAAGAGGTGGTGCCGACCAGCTTCAAAGTGAAGCTCTTCAAATGCTTTCTCGACGCGGCTGTTAGCGAGCAGGTAGCCCGCATGGTGGCAATGAAAGCCGCCACCGAGAATGCCGACAAGATCATCAAGCACCTGACAATGACCTACAACCGCGCTCGCCAATCGCAGATCACGGGCGAGATCATGGAAGTCCTCGGCGGCGTCGAGGCGCTGAAGGGATAAGAAATGCAGAATGCAAAATGATAAATGATGAATCAAGGCGTGTGTTCACGCTGATGTCATTCATGGTTCTGCATTCGCCGTTCAAAACAAGTTCGCACGCAAAACACTAACGACAGACGAATAACCAACCAACTACTCGCAGGTTCCCATGGCCACCATCACGCAAGGCAATGCCCACAAGCCCGAGCACGCGGCCCTGAACGTCGGGCACGTCACTCAAGTGATCGGCTCGACGTTCGACGTCGAGTACGAAGAGAACAAGCTGCCCGCCATCTATAACGCCGTTCGCATCGAAACCGAGCAAAAGGGCGTAAAGGTTCGCCTGGTGGGCGAAGTGCAGCAGCACCTGGGCGGCGGTCGCGTACGTTGCGTCGCGCTAGGCAGCACCGATGGCATGGTCCGTGGACAGGACTGCGTTGATACCGGACACCCGGTCCGCGTACCGGTCGGCAAGGCCACGCTCGGTCGCGTTTTCAATCTGATTGGCGAGCCGATCGACGAGCGCGGCCCGGTCAACGCCGACGACTATTGGTCGATCCATCGCGACGCGCCGCCGATCACGGACCTTTCGACCAAGACCGAGCTGTTCGAAACCGGCATCAAGGTTATCGACCTGCTCACCCCGTTCGTCCGCGGTGGTAAGGCCGGTTTGTTCGGTGGTGCCGGTCTGGGTAAGACCGTGATTCTCACCGAGCTGATTGCTCGTATCGCCAGTGCGCACGGCGGTTACTCGGTGTTCGCCGGCGTGGGAGAGCGAACCCGCGAAGGAACCGATCTGTGGCTGGAAATGCAAGAAGCCAAGATCGGCGATACCGGCCGCAGCGTTATCGAGCAGACCTGCATGGTCTTCGGCCAGATGAACGAGCCGCCAGGCGCCCGCCTGCGTGTTGCTCTATCGGCATTGACGATGGCCGAGTATTTCCGCGATACAACCGGCGCCGACACGCTACTGTTCGTCGATAACATCTTCCGCTTCTCGCAGGCCGGTAGCGAGGTGTCCGCGCTATTGGGTCGTATGCCGTCTGCCGTGGGTTATCAGCCGACGCTGGCCACGGAAATGGGCGCCCTGCAAGAGCGTATCGCCTCGACGTCGAAGGGGGCCATCACCTCGGTGCAAGCCGTGTACGTGCCGGCCGACGATCCGACCGACCCCGCGCCGGCCACGGCGTTCGGTCAGTTGGACGCGTTCTTGTACCTGGAGCGATCGATCAGCGAAAAGGGTATTTATCCGGCGGTCGATCCGCTGGCTTCGAGCAGCCGCATTCTCGATCCGCAGTACGTGGGCGACCGCCATTACGCCATCGCCCGCCGCGTACAACGCACCTTGCAGCGTTATCGCGAACTGCAAGACATCATCGCGATTCTCGGCGTCGACGAGCTCAGCGAAGAGGACAAGCTGGTCGTGCATCGTGCCCGCCGCATGGAACGCTTCCTGTCGCAGCCGTTCCTCGTGGCCGAAGTCTTCACCGGCAAGCCGGGCGAAATCACGTCGCTGGCGGATACGATTCGCAGCTTCGAGGAAATCGCCGATGGCAAGTGGGACCACCTGCCGGAAAGCGCATTCATGTACGTCGGTCCGATCGAGCAGGCCGAAGAACAAGCCAAGAAGATGGCGAAGAAATAGTTGCTGGTAGCCGGTAGTCAGTAATCGGTAGTTGGTTGTCAGTATTTCGACGCCTTCTCCGGCCACTGACTTTCCAGCCGACATCAAGGTTGCGGATCGTCTGCATTACTTACCAACTACTAGCTACCGACGACTGACCACCACATGGCCCATTCAGAAGCACACGCGGGCGTTCACTTGAGTGTCCCCGGAGAATCTCAAATGAGCGGCGTTCGCATCCTGACGGTCATCGTCGTGACGCCCGAGACGACGGTACGCGAATCGCCAGCGCAATTCGTCGTCGTGCCGCTGTATGACGGAGAGTTGGGCGTCGCGCCGGGGCACAGCGCCATGATCGGCCGCTTGGGCTATGGCGAAATGCGGATCGTCGAGGGAGACCGCACCGATCGGTACTACGTCGACGGTGGCTTTGTGCAGGTGTCCGGCAACGTGGTATCGGTGCTGACCAATCGCGCCGTGCCCGCCACGCAGGTCGATGCCGCGGCCGCGGCCGAGCAATTGCAGGCGGCCCGCCACCGCCCGGCCCATACGCCCGAACTGCTGGCCATTCGCGAGCGCGTCGAGTTGCAAGCCCGGGCCCAGATTCGCGTCGCGGCGCACGCCGGCAAGCCGACTTCATCGCACGCCGGATCCGGCCACTAATCGGTGCGATCATTCAGTGGGCGGCTCGAACTCCGCCGACTTCGGGTTCTCGACCTCGAGCGGTTGTTTGTCGCCCACGGTCTGTTGCCAATCTTGCAGAAGCGTCGTCATGCGCGCAAGCTGCTCGGCCTGTGCTGGCTCATCAGCCAGGTTCCGCAGTTCTTCGGGATCGTTCTCTAAATCGAATAGTTGCGTCCGATCGACTTGCGGATAGCGGATCAGCTTCCAGCGATCGTCGCGAATGGCCCGCTGCACGTCGCGGTAGGCCATTCCCAGCGTGCTTCGCACTCTGGTTTGTTCACCGCGAAGGATCGGTACCAGGCTCATGCCGTCGATGTCCCGTGGTGCATTAGCTCCGGCCAAATCGCACAACGTAGGCATAAGATCAACCAAGTAGACCAGGGCGTCAGACGACCCTCGCTCGATGCCGTGCCCGGTGAATACGAGCGGTACGCGCATTGAATGCTCGTATAGATTTTGCTTGCCGAACAGGCCGTGACTTCCCATGGCCAGGCCATGATCCGAGGTGAACACGACGATCGTCTCGCCGGTCAGTTTTCGATCGGCAAGCGTCTGCAAGAGGCGGCCGATATGAAAGTCGAGCCCGCTGATCACGGCATAGTATTCATGCAACTGCCGGCGCACCTCCTGCGGCGTGCGCGGCCAGGGAGCTAACCGCTCGTCGCGGACGGTCATCTCGCCATTGTCGAACGGATGAACCGGCAGATAGTTGCGTGGCAGTGGAATCTCGTCTGGCCGGTAGAGGTCCAGGAATCGCTTGTCGGCGACGCGTGGATCGTGCGGCGCCTCGAACTCGAGCGTCATCAGCCAGGGAGCGCTTTCCCGATACGAGTCGAGAAACGCGACCGCGCTGTCGACGATCGTATGTCCCGGCTCGCCGCTGGTGCGTTCTCGTTCGTCGTCATCCAGATACAGGTTGCGATCGAATCGCGTGTGAATCGCGCGAGCGACGTTACCGCGCTTGCCGTGGTGATACGTGAAATAGCCGGCCGCCTTCAGGGCGTCGGGCAGGTTCGGCCCGTCACCGGGGGCCAGGCCCTTCGGCCAGTTGCGGAAATACGTCTGGCCCGACAGCAGCATGTTCCGGCTGGGCGAGCAGACGGCCGGTTGATTGCTACCCAGGCAGTAGGCATTTCGAAATGTGAATCCCTCGTGGAACAAACGGTCGAGATGGGGCGTTTTGACGGTCGTATTACCCAGCGCCGCGATAGCGTCCGCCCGTAAATCGTCAGCCACGAGCAGCAGAATGTTCGGGTGACGAGGGGACGATTCCGCCGCGTCAGCTGGCAGCAGCGTGCCGCAAAAAGTCAGTGCAATCAGAATGAGCGGCAGTGGGAGGAGGGTTCGAGAAGACATGTTCTGTATGCCTAACGGCAGGGTGTGAAGGTCATGGCTGACGAGATTGTAAGCTCAGCCGCATTCGATGTAAAAACTCAGAAACTGATTAGCTTCTTGCGCACCGATTTGCGATAATTCCGGCAGCGGCCGCGATCATGAACGATGAACTCGCGGGGGGCTACCTCCGCTTTGTCGCGATGACGCGCCGCGCCGCTACGGAACAAACGCCGGACGTTTTGGCGGAGGAGCGATTCTTATGCGGTTGTCGCGCATGGTGCGGCATGGCGCCGCGTTTTCTCTTCTGGTTGTAGCTCTGTCTGCACTCGCGCGCGGCGCGGATCGCGCGCAATCATCCGCTGCAAAAACGGACGACTCAACATCCCCCGCTGCGAAGCTGGTCCGTGAAGCGCTCGAAGCCGAGACAGTCGGCGACGCTGAACGGCGCGCGGCGTACCTTGCCGATGCGCTGAAGGCAGATCCCGATTACGCGCCGGCTCATTGGCACTCGGGCGAAGTACGTGTGGGCAAAGCTTGGCAAACGGTTGAAGCGTCGGCGGACGCAGCGACCCGCGCAGGCAAGGTCGCGCAATACCGAGTGAAACGCGACCATGTTGCAAATACAGCACTGGGGCAGATAGCCCTGGCGCAATGGTGTGCGTCCACTGGGCTTAATGACGAAGAACGCACACATCTGATTTTTGCGACGCAATTGCAGCCGACAAAAAAGCAGTCGAACGAGATAATACGCAAGTTGGGTCTCGTGCGTCGTAACGGTGTGTTGATGACCGCAGCGGAATCCGAAAACATCGCCGCGGAGCAGGTATGTTCGCACCACGATTTTAATCAATGGAAAAAGCGGTTCTCGGATTTGCAAAACGAATTGAACTTTCGCAAGTCGTCCCGGGCGGACGCACTAGTGAGGCTTCGCAGTATTCGCGATCCAGAGGCGATCCCTGCATTAGAGGCCGCGTTCGCTACGAGCGATGAAGAAGTCGGTGGTGCAGTGATCGACGCCCTCGCTGCGATGCAGGAGCAGAAGGCAGCGGAGTCGCTCATTAGATTCGCGGTTTTCGCCGGCCAAGACTCTGTTCGTCAAGCTGCCGCCACTGCTTTAGGGCAACGGTCGCCGTACGCGTACGTCCCGACGTTAATTGCAACGCTCGAGGCGCCAGTTCAAGTTGAGTTCCAAACGGACTTTTCCAGGGGTTTCGCGTGGCATCGGCTTGTCCTCTTCCAGGAGGGCCCTCTCGTTGATCAAAGATTCGTGCGCATCGATGCAGCGCACGAGGAAATCGTCTATTCTCGCAATCGCCAGAGCTTTATGCGTTCTCAAATCGTCGACGATAAGACCGTTCATGACGATGCGGCGCGCGCGGAAGCGGAACTAACGGCGAACGCGGATCGCAATCGCCTAAATATTTCGATTACGACCGCCTTAAGAACCGCCACCGGCAAAGAGCTTGGCGATGATTTCAAGCTATGGTGGGATTGGTGGTTGAATGAAAACGAGATTTACCAATCGCCGTACAAGCAGGTTTACGAAAAAACTTCTATTGATACATCCCCGGTGCGAATCAAATATGTCTCCTGCTTCCCCGCCGGCACACCGGTCGAGACGTCAACCGGTTCTTTGCCGATCGAGCAAATCAAGCCGGGGGATTGCGTGCTGACGCAGGAGCCTGACACAGGCGAGCTTGCCTACAAACCGGTAATGGCCGTCACACTGCGACCGGCCAGTCCGCTCATCGAAGTGCGCACGGCCAAAGAGACCATTCGCGCCACGCGTGGGCATCCGTTCTGGGTTTCCGGCATCGGCTGGCAAATGGCCAAAGAGCTAAAGGCCGGCCAATGGCTGCATACCACGGCCGGTCCCGTGCAAATAGAAAGTGCCGAGCAGCAAGGCGAAGCCGAGTGCCACAACCTGGTCGTGGCCGACTTCAATTCTTACTTTGTCGGCCAGCAGCGGATATTGGTTCATGACAACAATCTGCGACAGGTCACAACCGCTTCGGTGCCGGGACTGGTGAGCGACTGATCGTGAAGACTGCGAACCCACGCGCGTGTTTGATTCAACAAAGCGATAGGGAACAAGAACAAGAGAGCTGGAGCGGAACATGAAAAATCGACGAGACGTAAAGCATCGATTCCTCGGCCTCGCGGCCATCGTTGTTGCTTCCACCGCCTGGCTGCCCTCGGTGCAGGGAAAAGAGCCAGCTGCAAAGGGCGTTGCGGAAAAAAGCCCCCGAGAATCCGAGGCCGCCGCACTCGTCGAGAAGGCGCTAACGGCCGAAGCCGCCGGCGATACCGACGCGCGTGCAAACTACCTGCAACAGGCTCTGGCGGCTGACCCGGAATACGCGCCGGCCCATTGGCAATTGGGCGAAATCAAGGTTGAAAACCAATGGCTGTCGGCGGACAGCACGGCCGCGACCAGCGCCTGGTCGTCGAAAATCAACGAATATCGCCAGCTTCGCGCACGCACGGGCCGCACGGTCGACGGACAGTTGGTCCTGGCTCGCTGGTGCGAAAACGCCGGGCTCGACGACCAGGCAAAGATGCACTTGCAGATGGCGCTCTACTCGCGTCCGACGCACGCCCAGCAAAAAGAAATCACCGAGAAGCTGGGCCTCGTGCGCTTTCAAAAGCAGCTAATGCCGGCGGCCAAGGCCGACATGATTAAGAAGCACGATAAAGAGCTGGAAGCCGTGACGAAGAAGTGGAGGCCCATCGTCACGCGCTGGCGCAACGATTTGGACAGTCGTGATACCGGGCGGCAGGCCGAGGCGGCCCGACAATTGAAAGAGATCAAAGACATCGCCGTCATCCCGGTGCTGGAAACCGTGTTCGGCAAGGCCGGCCCAACCGCCGGCAAAGCCGTGACCTCGACCATTGATGCGATGCCACAACCGAAGGCGTCCGAATCGCTCGTGCGGTTCGCTGTCCTGGCCGAGAATGAGCAAGTGCGCAAAGCGGCGGCCCAGGCGCTGAAGACTCGCGACATGTTCAGTTTTGTCCCGATGCTGCTCTCGGGCTTGAGCAATCCGATCGAGATCAGCTTCCAGACCTTCGCGGGCGAAGGGGGCATTTTCGGCGATCGTTTGACACTTTATCGCGAGGGCCAGAACGCCAACATGGCGTACACCTCGGGCCTGACCGCGATGCCAAATTTCATGTTTCAGCCGGGCGCGGTCGTGATCCCTCAGACCGCAGTGGCCGAAGCGCGCGTTGCCAACCAGACAGCGACTGACGTCGCGACCGCGCAGGCGGCGATGGCCGAGAACGCCCGCACCGAGTTCACGAATGAACGGATTTGTGCCACGCTGCGGATCGCCACCGACGCGGACATTCTGAACGATGACGCCAAAGACTGGTGGGCTTGGTGGAACGAATACAACGACACGCATTACTCCGGCGACCGGGAAACCTACGCGATCAATCGCTCGGCCTACACCTATTACTCGGCCGAAATCTACCGTCCCGTTCAACCTGCGGTAACACAACTAACGGGATCAACTGCACAAACATATCAGCCAAAGCAACAAACTCCGCCTACACAGCCAACCTTGCCGGCGGCGTCGGCAAATCGGCAATACTTGGGTCTCGACACCAGATTCCATTTTGACAGTGGGAAAATCGCCTGCTTCGTTCCCGGTACCATCGTGTGGACCGCGACGGGCAAGATGCCGATCGAGGAGGTACACGTGGGCGACCTGGTTCTGGCGCAAGACGTGGAGTCGGGCGAGCTTGGTTATAAGCCCGTCGCCAAAGTCACGAAGGGCCCCGTGCTTCCGCTCGTTGAAATGCACGCCGGTGAAGAGACGATCCGCTGCACACTCGGCCACTTGTTCTGGGTCTCAGGCACGGGCTGGCGGATGGCCAAGGAATTGAAAGTCGGCGACCGCCTGCACACCACCAAGGGGACGCTCGCGATCGACAGCGTCGTAAAGACGGGCGAAGCGTCGTGCCACAACCTGGTCGTGCCCGACTTCAACACCTACTTCGTCACCGACCAGCAGATCCTGGTCCACGACATCGACGTCCGCGGACCGACGACAGTCACGGTGCCAGGACTGGCCAGTCCTTGATTGTGACCCGACAGCAAGAGAGCGACCTTCGTCGAAGCAGAGCCAGAATCGGAGCAGGGGAACCCGGCAGGCCACGGGAAATTGGCCGAGGGACAGACAATGAGAAGGCAAGTAGCGACACTCTTTATCGTCGCGTGGATTATCTGTGCAGCGTCCTCGTCGAGCTTCGTCTTTGCCGCCGACGCAACCAAGAAAACCAGTGCCGGCAAGCAAGCATCGCCTGCGGGTCAGAAATCCGACGACGCGGCGGCACTCGTGAAACAGGCACTTCTTGCCGAGGCGGCGGGGGATGACGCGGCGCGCTCCGACTATTTGCGCCAGGCACTGGCTACCGACCCGGACTACGCCCCCGCGCATTGGCAACTCGGCGAAGTACGGGTGAACGATCGCTGGCTCAACAGCGAGGATGCGGCCCATGAAAACGAATGGTCGGGCCGATTCGTCAAATATCGCGAACTGCGCGATCAGGCACCTGCCACGGTCGACGGTCAGTTGCAGCTAGCTCGTTGGTGCAAGGAGCAAGGGCTCGCGGATCAAGAAAAACTGCACCTACAAAATGCTTTGCAATTGCAGCCCACGAAGGCAAAGCGCGCTGAAGTCGTGAACAAGCTCGGGCTGGTCCGCTATCGGCATCAGCTCATGCCGGCAGCCACGGCCGAAGCTCTGAAAAAGCAAGCCAAGGAAACCGAGTCGGCGCTCGAAAAGTGGAAGCCCGTTTTGACGCGCTTGCGCGGCGATCTGGAAAGCCGTGATACCGGGCGGCAAAAGACGGCTGCCCAACAGTTGAAAGAAACCCGCGACGTCGCGGCGATTCCGGCATTGGAAATTGTTTTCGCCAAGGCCACTCCGGCCGCCGGATGTGCCGCGATCTCGGCGCTGGCCGAAATGCCGCAGCAAGCGGCCACCGATTCGCTGGTGCGATTTGCCATTTTTGCGAAACATGAGGACGTTCGCTCAGCTGCCGGCAAGGCCCTGGCGGCGCGCGACATATTCTCGTACGCGCCGCAGCTGCTCTCGGCAATGCAAACGCTAATCGAAGTCAACTTCCAAATAGGAATGACCGAGGGGGGCGCCTTCCAAGAGCGGCTTAAGCTCTTTCAGGAAGGAGCGCTGTGGAATCGTTCTTATGCTTCCACGGCGGAGACGCTTCCACGAGTTCCTCTCATGCCCAATTACCAGCAGGGACGATCGCTCCCAGGGTCACCGGGATCAACAGCTACGGTTGTCGTGCCGGACGCAACGCCAAGTATCAATGCGACGCTACGACAGGCTGAAGTCGATGCGAATCTGGCTCAGGCGGCGCTCAATGCAAATGCACAACAGCAAGCGCTCAACGCGCGCATCGCGGCGGCCCTTCGATTTGCCACGGGTAATCCCGATTTCGATGACGATCCTAAAGGATGGTGGGATTGGTGGACGGCGTACAACGAAAGCCATTACGGGCCAAAAGAAACATACGAGCAAGTTCGCTACAGCTTTACGCAACCCGCGATGGCCTACAGCGTGACTACGCCGCTCGCTCCTCCGGCTCCACGGAGTTCCTGTGACGGCTGTTTCGTCCCCGGCACGCTCGTTTGGACCGTCACGGGAACCGTGCCGATCGAGAAAGTCCGAATCGGCGATTGGGTACTTGCCCAGGACGTCGACTCGGGCGAGCTAACCTATAAGCCGGTCCAGGCCATAACGCACGGCACACCGCTACCGCTGGTTGAGACGCACGTCGGCCAGCAGACCATCCGCTCGACGCTCGGACATCTATTCTGGGTTTCCGGCACGGGCTGGCGCATGGCCAAGGAGTTGAAAGTCGGCGACCGTTTGCACACGACCAAAGGCACGCTCATGATCGATAGCGTCGAAAGGACGGGCGAGGCTGCGTGCCACAACCTGATCATTCCGGACTTCAACACTTACTTCATTACCGACGAGTTGATCCTGGTCCACGACATTGATATTCGCGCGGCAACGACGGTCACAGTGCCGGGCTTGGTCGAAAAATAGGGGTGTCTGAAGTGTTGCGGTCGGATTAAGCCGTTGCCGGACGATGGCGCCAAGAGAATTGTGCGCCGGGAACACGCTCGATAACGTTTTTTCCGAGCGCCCGCGACGGCGTGGAAAAACCTGTCGGCAGTGTGCCGGCTAGTGCTGCCTCGACGAACATGAGCGAGGTCACGACCGTCAACGGATAGCCCCCCAGGGTAACGAGGGTCGCCTCGGCGTATTGGCCGGCCGTATCTTCGACACGCCCCCAGAATGACGAGCGAGTCTTCACCAGCTCTTGGGCATTGGGGCCCGGCACGGTGCGCTCGATACGTCGACGCGCCATGCGCTGGATCGGTGGAAGCGCCGCCAGTGGCAGCAACCAGCGCGTCCATTGCAACTGCCGTATCTGACCGGGGGGCATGGCCACGTAGACTTCGATATTCTTGATGCCGGTCGAATGATAAGCACTCGCCACGTCCCCCCAGGGAATCGTGGCTGTCATCAGCCGGCGCCCGGGGAAGTCGACTTCGCGTGTTTTCCAGGCCGTCGGAACGCGCACGATTTGACCGTTCACACGCACGCGCCCCCCGTGCGGCAGGCTTTCGAGCGATGTCTTGGCCGTGCCGGGGCTAAGGCTGCCCGTCGATTCGAACGCCAGCAACAATCTTTCGGCTGTCGGTAACGCCGCGGCCAGTTGCGCCGCCAGGCAATCGCTCGGTACAACGTCGAAACCGACTGCCGGAATTACGGCCACCTCAGCCCGCTGCGCCGCATCGTGACGGCTGGCCGCTAATTCGATAACGTCGATCTCACCGGTGATATCCAGATAAGACGTACGCGCTTTCAGGCAGGCGTCGATCATCGGCCGGGCCGTGGCTGAAAACGGTCCTGCACAGTGCAGCACGACACGCATGCTGGAAAGCTGCTCAGCGGCCGCACCATCGAGCGAGAACACACGATGCGGGCAGCCCAGCTTCGTGGCCAGCGGCACGATTGCGTCGGCCGAACGGCCAGCCAGCACGGGCCGCATCCCGCGGCGCGCCGCTTCTTCGGCGATCAAGCGCCCCGTATAACCGTTGGCGCCATAGATCATCCACTCCGCGGCGCTCATCGGACGCTTCGCGCTACGGCCACGATACGTCGTCGTCCGCAAGCAAGTAGGCCTAGGACCGCCATTACAGCCAACACAGCGCTCGCCGGCTCGGGCGTCGGCAGAATCACGAACGGTTGCACGTTGAAGTACGTCGGGTCCGTGTTCGGCGGGTTCGTGATCGGCGTGAAGCCAGCATTTCGCACGATCTGCTGATCGCTGATGATCGGCAACGATTGATGGAAGTATTGGTTGTAGGCCGTGTCGACCATGTTCGCCAGCAAGCCCTGCAGGAACACAGCGGGATGAAAATCGTCGGGTGCAAAGGCTGTGGTGAAGGTGTGCCCACCCAACGTCAAGGGAATCAACGGTGTGATTTGCTGACTGGCCGAGTACAAGTCGACCACCGGCACGCCGTGTGACAAGGCATAGGCATCGGCCTGCGCATTGGCTTGACCAATCGCCAGGCTCACTAAATGCAACTGTGCCAGCGTGATGCCATTTTCCGCGGCCACTTCCTGCACGGCGGGCGTAACGGTCACATCCGGCATATTGCCAAAGACCTGATGCACGTTTGGATTCGCCGCGGCGATCGAATTGATCACGTTCTTGATATTACCGACGTAGTCATTGATGAAGGCCGTGGGATCACCGCCCCCGGCAATATTGAGCGCGGCCGCGACCGCGTCGTTGCCGCCAATGATCAACGTCGAATCGTCGATCGAGCCGTTATGAGCCAGCGTGACGACGGAACTGAGCTGCCCGCTGACGACGGTGTCCGAAGTGGCGCCGCCCACGGCTTTATCGGTGAACGTGATGCCGCCGGCCGTTTTCAACTGAGCGACCCAATTGGGCGATCCGCCCGAGACGCCGCTACCGGCGCTAATGCTGTCTCCGAGGACAGCCATACGGATACTCGCGGCCGAGATGACTTCGACATGGGCCGTGATCAGAAGGCCCAGCACACCAAGCGGCAGCCAAGCGGAAAAGAGTTTCTTGGATCGGTTCCAGATCATTAGCGAGCTTCCCACGATGTGATTCGACAGGTGCAGAACTACGTGGGGCCGCCTTCCCCAGGCAGCGCCAGAATAGCTGCCGCCTGCAACGGCCGCAACGACGGACCGGATTTGGGCTTGCTCGCCCCCCAAGGCAACTAGGAAAGCGTGGCATACGATGGTCGAAGTCTTCGCGGCGCGGTCGCAAACGATCCGTGCGCTACGAGATGATCTGCCGCTTGCGGCTGACGTAGTCCCACACCACGTACCGGTCCAAGTCGCGGCCGGCGGTGAAGAAAACGCGTCCCTTGGTCGACTCGGCCAGCCGATAAGCGAACTGCACGTCTTCGCGCGATTGCGACCAACTGGAAAGCAGGAAGATGTTGATCGTGATGCCGTCGCGCTGACATAACTTGGCTTCCCGCATCGTTGCTTTTTCCGTGCGTTCGTCAGGCGGATAGCAAAGGTAAAGCTGCTCGCCTTCGAAATGCGCCGTCGGCAGCCCGTCGGTGATCAAGATCACCTGCCGATTGGGGGTCGGCTGCAGCGCCAGGAACTTGCGCGACATGGAAAGCGCGTGCTGAATGTTGGTGAAATGCTGCGGGACCTGGGCCTCGGTAATATCGTCGCGGCTCATATCGACGCGATGCCGCACCCAGGGATCGTTGATCGTCACCATTTTCGGCAGTAGCGACGCGATCTCGCTCACGTGCCGCGGTTTGGCGAAGGTGTACATCTCGACGAACTGCAGGAAATCGCCGGGAAACTCGCGGCGGATCAGCCCATCCAAGGCTATCCCCATCCGCTTTACGTTGATGTACAGCCCGCCATAGCGCATCGAACCGCTCATATCCATCAGCACCACCGTGGCGCATTTGGGCGTATTGCGCGTGCGGTGAATTTCGATATCTTCGGAGCGCAAACGGATAGGCAGCGTGGCGCCCGAGCGGATCATGGCGTTGGTGAGCGTGGCCGGAATGTCCATCTGCGCGACCGAATCACCGAACTCGTATGGCTTCGTCTGCTGCAGTTCGACCGCCCCCTCGCCGACGATCGGCCCTTGGTGCCGGCCGGTGCGCGACGGCTCGAGTTCGCTGAAGATTCGCTCCAGCAGCTTGCCCTGAAATAACCGGTAGGCTTTTGGAGTGAGTCGAAAGCCGCGTTTCGTTTTTTCCAGTCCCTGCTGCTCGGCCAGATCGCGCAGATAATCCTGGATTTGCTGGTGCAGCGCGTTCAACTGTTCGATGTCGCCGGGATTCGCGAACTCCGACAGCTCCTCCATATCGATCACACCGATCTGCGCGGTGCGTGCCGCCTCGTCAAGCTGCTTGAGAAGCTCGTCGATCTTCTCCAATTCTTCCTTAATCTCAAGGGCCTGCGGAATCGTCATGCGCGTGTGGCCGGTGAACTCGTACTTGCCGGCCATTTCGTCGATCTGGTACTTGTCCCCCAGCCGTTCGGCCAGTCGCAGTAGATCGTTGGCGAAATCGCTGCGCTCGCCACCGGCCAAATACCACAGTTGTTCAATTTCGCGCAACTGCTCGTCGCGAAACGCCCGCTCGACCGCTTTGCGCAGCTTCTTGGGGGGGCGCATCTCGCGCCCTTCGCTCTGATAGCGATCGGCGGCGTCCTTCTGCACCCGCTTCGTTTCATACGTGGAAAGGATCTTTTCCTTCCGCGCCAGCAGCATTTCACGGATGGCATCCAGGCTGGGCCCCAGTCCGGCAATCATGCTGGGGTCTAGATGGACGGCCCGGGCCAGTTCGTCATCTGTAAGTTCGCGCATGCTGCCGTACATCAGCATGTGCTCGAACGCGGACGACACCATGTCCGGCGGCGGCTGCGTAGGGCTGGGAAAATGCTTCGGATCGAACTTCTGATAAGTGTGGATCACTCCGCCCAGCGGTTTCTTGGCAGCCATTCGCGTTAACTCTTGCACGGGCTAGAGGGATGAATCCACAACCGTAGCGTGCTCCGTAGGCCACTGTTTCAGCGGCGCATGCGGAGCGTACCTTGGCGAATTGTTGCCCGCCGACCCTCGTCCGGCAAGCTGCGCCTCTAGCGATCGTCGTCCCTCGACCGAGCCAAATGACTAAGCCCCCTAGCGGACGGCCACTCTCGTCGGCGGCTTATCGGCCGAGCCTTTAGCGCGGGCCGGCTTTCCTTCGAGAAACAGCGTGCAGCCACCGTTGCCCGAGATGCGCAAACGAAATTCCTGCAAGCTCTCCTCGATGCAGACGCCCACCGAGTGACCACTGGCCTTGGCGCTGGGCTCGATTTGCCACCATTTGCAGTCTTTGCACAATCCCCATTGGCTGTCATCAGAATGGCTGTGGTGCGACATGGCAGTTGATCTCCACTGTTTGCCTGGAACCCCGGCGCTCTAAAGCGCGCGAACGACGGACGTTCTACAGTTGCACGCGGCGTGCCAAATTGCAGGGAGCAGTCAGTCCAGCAGGCGCGAGACCTTGGCTTTCCAACCGCCAGGATTAAAGCGACTCAAGCGCATCCCACAGCCAGGGTTGCGTCCAGGGATTCCAGGTCGGGTAGGCGACCGACATGACGGAAATCGCCAAGAGCACAGCCGCCACGATCTGCGACCACCGATTCCGACTGGCCCAATCGGCGGCAGGCTGCATCGCGACGAGCCACAGCGGGGCCATCCAGAAGGCCCAGCGAAAGCCGCTGGTCATACCACCGTAATTTCGGTCATCGAGCGGCCGCAAAATATAAAAGGCCATGCACACGATGGACACCGCCGCGATTGCCAAACCCCACTCGCGCCACCGCGGGTCACGGCTGGCACATAACATCACCAATCCGACGACGCTCAGCAGCCAAATCGGCGAGAGAGAAAAGACGCCGTGATGGCCCACGAGCACGTGCAGGGCATATCGTTTGACGGATTCTTCGCCCTGGTCGATCGGGCTGCGGCCCGCGCGGTTGGCCCAGTAGCTTTCGCGGACCTTGCCGTCCTTTACATACTTGAAGTCGTACCAGTTGTCGCCGCTTTCGCGATGGGCATAGGGAATGGCCCAGGTGTGATGCGCCAGGTAATTCGTCCCGAACGCCGCCGCCGCGACCAGGACGGCCGCCGGCAGGAAACCGAGCAGCGTTTGCCGTGGCGCGTGCCAGCCGACCAGGGCAACAGTGACACCTAACAGCGAAAGCGCCGGCAACTCGTTCGTGGCCGTGAATGCGGCCAAGAAACCTGCCAGCGCGAAATACCAAAGCCGTCGCTCGCCATCGACCGTGATCCGTATCGCCAGGTAAACCGTGGCCAGCGCCGTCACCGCGGCAGGCAAATGATTGTTGATCACCACGGCGAATGTCGACAGGAACGTGCCGAATGTGGCGCAGGCCATCGTGAAGATGCGTCCCCAATCGGTCGTCCCCAATCGATCGGCCAGTCGCCCCCACAGCACGAAGTAGATTATCAAAGGGATCAGGTTGATCGTCACCAGCATGAAGCGCCCGATGGCGAACGGATTCGTGGCCAGCGTCTTGCCCGTCAGCTTGGCGATCAACCAATACTCGCCCGCCATCAGCGTGGGAAACAGCGGTGGTTTGCTGGAATAAAGATGCCCCTCGCCGGCCTCGGGCGCGGCATGCCCCTGATCGCCATGCTTCACCATGTCGATCGTATCCCAGTTGGGCTGCGACACGACGTCGTCGATTGCATAGGTGCCGTATTCGACCAAGGCGCGAACCGTGGCCCAGCGGCTGCGATCATTCGCGCTCAGAAAGGGACGTTGCATTCGCCCTTCTCGCTTCAGGTGCTTCTCGAGCCGGACGTAGTCGACCGAGTTCACGGCCAGCATTCGTCCCAGAATGCCCCCGGAAGCGATTACGATCAGCAGCCAGTACACGCCCCAGCGCAGCCGAGCCGCGCCGTCATCAGGCTGAGCGTTCATGCAGGTTCTTTCCAGCAGGACGCTCGGGCGCGGGCGTTTCTTCGGCCACGGAATACGTGTCGGCATCGCGGCCATGATAGGCCGTGATCAACTCGGCCAGAAAACCGATGGACATCAACTGACCTCCCAGCAGCAGGGCGCCGAGCGAATACAGCATCGCCGGCCGCTGATGCAGCGGCAGCAATCCCCAGTCGGGATAGATACGCGCCGCGAGCCAATAAATGCTCAGGTAACTCAGTCCCAAACCGCCGAGCAGGAAGCAGACCAGTCCCAACGTGCCGAGCAAATGCTGCGGACGCTGGCCGAAGCCGGTCAGAAACTTCACGGTCAGCAGATCGAGGAAGCCTTTGACGATCCGATGCATGCCGTATTTGGATTTTCCGAATCGCCGCGGCCGATGATGGACCACCAATTCGCTGACTTTAAAGCCGCGCGCGAAGGCCAGGACCGGCACGAAGCGGTGCAGTTCGCCGTACAACCGAACTTCGTCGAAGATCTCTCGTCGGTACGACTTCATTCCGCAATTGTGGTCGTGCAAATGGACGCCGGTCATCGAGCTGACCATCCAGTTGAACACGCGCGAGGGAAGCACTTTGTGCCAGGGATCGTGACGCACCTGCTTCCAACCACTGACCACATCGAACCCGACGTCCATGTGGTTCAAGAAGTGAGGAATCTCGCGCGGATCGTCCTGCAGGTCGGCATCCATCGTTACAATCCGTTCGCCGCGTGCCGCGCGAAAACCGGCACTCAGCGCCGCGGCCTTGCCGAAGTTGCGCCGAAAGCGAATACCGTGTACGCGCGGATCGGCGCCGGCCAGGCGTGTAATCACTTCCCAAGAGCCGTCCGACGAACCGTCGTCGACGAAGATGATCTCGACGTCCAGCTTTTCGGCCGCGGCCACTTCGCTGATTTCGCGGTGCAGCGTCGCCAGGCTGTCGACCTCGTTGAATACCGGAATGACGGCCGACAACATGCTGAAAAGCTCGGTTCGTGTTTCAGGCGGGACCGGACCAGTGGCGGCGGCGAGTCGCTGATGAACAATTCGCGCCGGCGGGCGAGGTTTGGCAGGCATGCCGCGATGGCCTAGGGGGCCTCGGGCGTGGCGTCCGGCGGTCTCCTGCCTACAGGATATAGGATAATCGAAATCCCTACTTCCGACAGTAGCCAAACCAGGCGTGCCACGAGCGCACAGACCAGGGCCGGGCCTTTTCCCACGGCCGGGGCCAGTAATTCCAGCAGCACCGCGTCACGCACCACCAGCCCACCGGGGATGAGGGAGACAAACCCTGCTACGACCGACATGGCACCGGCCGCGATCGATAGCGCGATCTCGCGCGGATTCGCATGCGACGCTTCGCCGTCGATGGCGCACAGCGTCGCCCAAATACTAAGCCCGATCAGGCACCAGCCGACCGCGAGTTCCAACCACGCGCGGGCGATGCCGCGCAGTTTCAATTGGTCGAGCCGGTCGATCGCCGCTGGCGCCGCGCGTTCGATTCCAGCCAGACGAGCTAGGCGTTTGAAGACCCACGGAATGGTAGGCGCACCAGCGGCTAGCATCATGCCGGCCGAGAGCACTACCAGTTCCCACCGGTCGTGCATCATCACCAGCAGGATCGCCCCCGCAACGAAGGCCCCCACGGCCATCGTGGTCAAGGTCTCGTAGAAGATCGTGGCGGTCGAAACCGCGATCCCCACGCCGTCGCGACGCAACAGCGCCGTGCGCAGCACGACCACGGTCGCCTTGCCAGGGACATACTTTCCTAGACTACCGATATACCACGCGCGAACCGCTCTCCCGCGCGCTGCCGGCTGACCAAATAGCTCCAACAGGCGATGCCAGAAAAGTGACGAGGGGAGTAACCCGGCCAGGTACGCCACGCTCGACAGGATCAACCAACCGGGACGCAGCGTGGCGGCACTCCACTCGTGTTGGTCGAGGTCCGCAAGCGCCGCGCGGATCGTGCGCTGCATCCCCCACAACACGGCAGCGACAATCGCGACCTTGAGAGCGGCGACGGCGTATTTCTTGGCGCGGCCGCGGCCGGTCGTCATCGGCACTCCCAAGTTATTATCGCTGCAAGGTTTTTCATGATGTGAACGATAATTGCCTCATCTTCTGTGGCTGGCCTCTTCGAGGCCGGAACCGCTCTGTGCCGCTGCGGGGTCACCGACCCCGGCCACAGACACTTTGCCCTTCTCCTGTACGTTGCGGGCCGTGGCATGTGATCTTTGTGCCGCTTTTGTACAATACGCCTGCTTGATCCGCCAAGATGGCGCAGGGAGGCCGCTTGCATGTCGCGTATTGTCTCGTTCGTGGTGCTGTTGACCATTGCGATCCTGGTCGGCGCGCTATCGTTCATGGTCATGTCGAGCTTTTTGCTCCCCATGTTCCTGGCGCTGGTGCTGGCCGTGATTTTCCGCCCGCTGCACAAATGGTTCATCGCGCGCGCAGCAGGGCATGACCGCATCGCCGCCGGCGTAACCACGTCGGCCATCCTGCTGATCGTGCTGATTCCGACTTTGCTGATCCTCACCCGGGCCGCGGGCGAAGCGGTCGAGATCGCCACCGAAATCAAACCGCAAGTCGTCGGCGACCGGCTCAGCCAGTTGCGGCGCGAGTTTCACCTCGAGATGCCTCCGGAAGACGTGCAGTTGACCCTGCAATCGATCGGCCTCGAAGTGGACGAGATTGCCGACGGCGTGCATTTGCACAGCCGCACGCTCGACGAATTGCACGGCCTGGCCGGCCGGCTTGATCGCGACCTGGACCAGATTCACGCACAACTCGCCCTGGAAAATCCGGAAGCCGAGGACGAAAGTTTCAATCATGAAGCCCGGCAACATATTGCCGCGTCGTGGCAGAGATTTGACGAACAGGTAGTGCGTCTCACCGAGGGATCGCCGGATTTGCCGGCGTTCACGGCTGCGCTTCCCGATCTCGAAGCAGCCTACACCACGTTTCGCGAATCGCTATTGGGGTCGCCGACGATTGCGTGGCTGCGCCGCCAGATGAATCCCAGCGATGAACAGATTCGTAGCTTTTTGGAATCGTTGCAGCGCTGGGCTATGCCGTTTTTGTTCGGCACCGGTCAGGCTGTGGGGGGATTTCTGGGGAGTGTCGTCGTGGGGCTGGGGGTGATGATTCTCTCGCTCTATTACTTCCTGGCTGACGGTCCGTCGATGATTCGGGCATTGATGCATCTCTCCCCTTTGGATGATCGTTACGAAGAAGAATTGCTCAACGAGTTTTCCACGATCAGCCGCGCCGTAGTGCTGGCCACACTTCTATCGGCTTTCGCACAAGGATTATTGGCGAGCATCGGCTATTTCTTCGCCGGCTTCGAGAGCGTGTTCCTGCTGACCGTCGTTACGATGCTGCTGGCGATGATTCCGTTCGTCGGCGCGGCGGCCGTGTGGGGCGCGTGCAGTCTGTGGATGCTGTTTTACGAGCAGCGCGCTATGCCGGCCTTGGCCCTAGCACTTTACGGGGCGCTCGTCGTTTCGATGATCGATAACCTGATCAAACCGATGGTGTTGCACGGGCAATCGAAGTTGCATCCGCTCCTGGCGCTCTTGAGCATCCTGGGAGGGATGAAAGCGCTGGGGCCAATCGGTATTTTTGTCGGTCCGATGGGCATGGCGTTCTTGCAGGCGCTATTGCACATGCTGCATGCGGAATTGATAGCGCTCGGCGAGCCTGCGCAGGCACAGATTGCCAGGCCGGCCCTACCGGCAGAATAAGCAATCGCCACGGTGAACCGCGGCCCGCTGACGGATGCCAACTGTCCGCAAGCACTGGGGCGCCAAATCCGGCCGCATTGCCCCGTGGGCGGGCCCGGTTATTCACTCCGCTGCTAGTCGGCAGAATCGTCCCACGGTAGTCTTAGAGGTTCAGAGTTGTTCACAATCGGACCAGGCGACGCGACGTGGGTAGCTCACTCGATCGCCTGAATCAAATCAACGCGCGTCGATCGCACCGCGGCGATCGAAAACCTGTGACCAGTTAGATGCGAGGAATGGGCCGATGAATGGCATTTTGGCACTCGTGGCCGCGAGCGTTGTCGCGATCGACGTCGGTTGGCAGCCGCTCCCCGACGGAGGCTTCGAATACATCATTCAGCTCGAACCGCAAACGCTCGAGAGCTTGAAAGATGGGCAGGATCTGTCGAGCCAGCTTCCGCCGTCCCTGCAGGGCATTCGCACCTATCGCATCACGGTTGGGAACGGACCGTTGCCTCATGAGGGCGAGCCCCCGCCCGTTACCGCCAGTACTTCGGCAGTGGCGAAGGTGCCCGCCAATGGGAGCCCGCCGCCGTCACCATTCCAGATACCAATTCCGCCGGGCGAAACCCCTGTGGGTCCGCCGCCGGCGTATACCCCGCCGTCGTACCCTCCACCGGCGTACAATTCTCCGGCAGGCAGTGCGCCGCCAAATGCTGCGCCGCCGAATAATCCTCCGCCGTACACGCCGCCTGGAAATTTTGCGCCAGGCCCGGCGCCGACGGGCGCGAGCCAGCCTGGATTTTCGACTGGCGCTGCGCCGGCTGGCAGCGGGTCGCCTGGGACGTTGCCCAACTTGCCGCCACCTCCGGCCGACAATACCGTACCGCCGATCGATACCGATCCCGAACGCCCGGCGGCAGCCTCGTCCTCGCCCTATGATCCCCCCTCGACAACACGGCCATCACTCGAAACCGATCCGCGGGGCGCAGCTCCCAATGCGCCAACTTACCTTGGCAATCCGCCCCCGACCGGTCAGGAAGCTGCACCGAACTCGTCGAACGTCGATTTCTCCTATCCCGGAGCATCGCCGTCGATACGTAAGCCTCCGAGGGCCGAGCCCCCGGCCGACGTAAGACTAAATGCTCCGCCACCGGCCGAGACGAGGTCATCGACGACCGGCGAGAACGCCGCCGTTGGCACCGGCGCGAGCGCTGCGAATGGTCGTGGCGCGCGCCCCGCCACCGGTAATAGCGACGAGGGCAAAGAGGCCAAGGGGAAAAATGATGAACCGCCGCCGAGCGAGTCCGGCACCAAGGCCGAGCCGAAGCCGTGGCTACCGCTCGTCGGGTCGATGCTCGCGCTGTTTGCATCGCTCGGTGCGAATTTATACTTGGGCATGAACACGTTGTCGCTGCGTAACCAATATCGTTCGCTGCTGACACAACTGCATGCCGGCTGAGTGGTAGCGCTGAGCCGGTGACTGCCCACCAAGCTCTGGTCGCGTCAGACCGCGCCTTGCAAAAGCTCTCGCGCCGCTGCGATGGCGGACTCTCGGCCGGCGACGGCCAGCACGTCCCCCTCGGCCAATCGCTCATGCCCGGATGGCACCGGCACCACGAGTTCGCCGCGCCGAATCGCCAGCACGGTGGCCCCCGTCACGCCCCGCAGATCGATATCCGCTAGCGTCTTGCCAACCACGGGGCTGGTGGCGGCCAGTCGGACGGGAATTGGCGAGCCCAACCCAGCCAGCACGCGATCCACATCTTCGCTGCGCGTCGTGTCGGCGACGGCTTGCGCGTTTTGCGTCTCTTGCACCAAAGCCTCGGCCAGGGCCTGTGCCACGGCCCGGGTATGCCCCTGGAAGTTTGTTGCTTGCCGCCACAGCCTGAAGGCCAAAAGCACCAGCAACAACAAGAGAACCACCGCGCCCTGCAGTCGGGGCAAGAAGGGTTGCGTTATCGCCACGACCGGCAATCCGACTAGAACGACAATCGCCATTTGCAGCGTCACGACCAGCATCCGCCGCGAGGCGTCAGCCATGTCGACCTTCCCCTGGCCAGATGCGGGAAAGGCGCGCATCGCCAGATCGAAGCCGAGCGCTCGGGACATGCGCATCATGCCCAGCCAGAACGGCGCCGAGAGAGCCGCTGCGCCGGCGATCACCATCAGGGCCGCCACGCGCGGTGCGATGTTGAACGATTGCTCGAGATAGTCGGAAAACTCGCCCAACTCGATCGAGGCACCGATCACGATCGCGGTAAAGACCGCCGCATCAGCGACCAGCCAGCGTGCGAGCCGCTGGACGCGCGACGTCTCCTTGGCCGCGCTCGTGGCGCGCAACTTTTCGAACCATGATCCGTATAGCGCCGCGAAAGTTTGCAGCCGGTGCGGCAGTTTGCGATCCACCGCGGCCGCCGTCGACGCGGCCGAGCGAATCAACGCAGGAGTCAGCATCGTCGTCAACGCCGAGACAGCCACGGCAATCGAATACAGCACGTGATCCGTGGCCTGGGTCGTAATCCCGATCCCGGCGATGATGAAAGAGAATTCCCCGATTTGCGCCAGGCTCATGCCCGACTTGAGCGAGGTCTGAATGCTTTGTCCCGTTAGAAACGCGCTGAGCGTCACGGCGACCACCTTGCCAACGACCACGGCAGCGAAGAACACGGTCACCGCCACCCAATGCGCCGCGATATCGGCCGGATCGATCAGCATGCCGACCGACACGAAGAACACCGCGGCAAGCACGTCACGCACCGGCTGAACGAGGTGTTCAATGGTCCGCTCGACTCCGGATTCCGAAACCAGGCTGCCCGCCAGAAATGCGCCCAGTGCCACCGAATAGCCAAACGTCGACGCCAACAGTGAGAAGCCGAACGCCAGCCCCACCGCGGCCACGACCGTGGTCTCGCGGCGCTGCAAACGGACGATCGCGCGCATCGCACGGGGCACGGTTAATAGTCCAACTACTGTCAGCACGAGCAGAAACAGCGCCAGCCGGCCTCCCTGCACGGCCAATTCAATTGGCCCCAGGCTCTTCCCGGACGATAGCGCCGTAAGGATGGCGATCAACAGAATCGCGATCATGTCTTCGACGATCAGGACGCCAAAGACGATTTGCGTAAAGTCTCCCTTGATGCGCTGCTCTTCGAACGCCTTGACGATGATTGTGGTACTGGAAATCGAAATCACGGCGCCAGCGTACAGGCTTGCCAGCCAGCTCCAGCCGAACGCCTGACCGATCAGATAGCCCAGCCAGATCATCAGGCTGCATTGCACGATCGCTACGAATCCGGCCGTGGCACCCACCCGCGCGAGCTTGCGCAAGCTGAACTCGATACCCAGCGAAAACATCAGCAAGATCACGCCCAACTCGGCCAAGGCGCTAACGATGTGGCTATCAGCCACCAGCGGCACGGGGATGTGCGGCCCCACGACCATGCCGGCCAGCATGTAGCCCAGGATCACGGGCTGGCGCAGCCACTGGAAAACGACGGTGGTGACCGCCGCTACACAGAGAACCAGTGTCAGCGTTTGAAGGAATTCTTGGGCTTCGTGCATCAGGCGATTCGACTTGAGAACTCACGGCGCCTGGCTGGCGTTCGGATCCAAAAAGCATACTACGCGCGGCAGCGCGGGCGAGCGACGGCGAACTCACCTCTGGCACCCCGGCCGGCATGAGTCAACCAGCTTCGCTCGTGTGCCGCAAGAGACATCGAGCGATGACGGCCCGCAGTAGTTCGCCTTTGCTCGACAAAAAGCTTGGCGCGGCAGGGAATCGTGCGCGCCGAGGGCCCACATTCGAGCCTGTCAAAGTCGGACTGTCAAACGCCGGCGCTGGATTCGGCGCGGGCCAGCAGCGCCGCGACTTCGGTGTACAGATGGCGCGGAATGGGCTCCTGCGCCTCAACGCTGTCGAAAAGTGCCTGGGCAAGCTGTGGACGGCTTACGATGTTCAACCCCCGTTGCCTGGCCGTGGCCGCGAGCCGCTCGCCGCGCACGCCGGACTCTTTCGCAACAACAATCGGTGCGGCCATCGTGTCCGCGTCGTACTGGATCGCGACGGCGCGCCCCTCGGCATCGGTCACGACCAGATCGGCCGCGCCAGGATTGCCGGCACCGGCAGATTTGGCGAACTGTTGCCGCAGCGCCCGGCGACGATTGGCCATTTGCGGATCGCCGTTCAGATTGCGCAGCTCGGCACGCATCTCTTGCGGCGTCATGCGCAGATCGCGCTCATGTCGTAAGCGCTGGTACGCGTAGTCCAACCCGGCAATCGCGAACAACGCTATACCGATCTTTAGACCGGTCCAGATAATCAGCTCGGTCATGAATTGGGCCAGCTCCGGCAAAGGCAACTGACCGCAATTGAAAATCTTGCCTCCCTGACCTGCCAGGCTGTACCAGGCGACTCCCGCGACAACGACCAGTTTCAGCAGGCCAAACCCCAACCGTGTCACGTTGGCCCAGGAAAACAATCGCCCGATCCCTTTCAAGGGATCGATGCGCGAGACGTCCGGCAGGGCTTTGCCTGGCAGAAATATCCATCCCACTTGAACTACATTGCCCACGATCGCCAGCAGCATCATCAACGCCAGAATGGGCAACAGTGCCACGGCAAGCGAGGTCATCAGCCCTTGCCAGACGCGTGTTACGAAGGAAACATCGGCGGCCAGCCATGGTTCGCCACCCAGTTGTCGGACCATCAGATGGCCCAAAAAATCAACCAAAGGCCGGCCCAGCCAAAGTAAAACACCGATCGCGCCGCACAATAAAATCGCCGAGCCGACATCCTGGCTGCGCGCCACCTGCCCCTGCTCGCGCGCCTGCTGGCGGCGATGCGGCGTGGGGTCGAGCGACTTATCGTCATCCAACTCAGCCATGCAGTTACCCGCTCACGAAGCGGTCAATGGTTTCCCGAGACAGCCGCTGATGACGGGCCTACGGCGTCCAGCAATCGTGAGATCGCTGGTTGAAATTCGTCTTCGAACAGATAGGCGGCGCTGCCCAACGATATCGCGAGTGCCCCGAACGCGACGAGCGCGTTCAGCCCGAACCCCAGCGACATGACGTTTAATTGCGTCATCGTCCGACTCAGTAAGCCCAGAATGATAGTCGCCAGCAAGAGCGCGACAATCGCCGGCACGGCAACCCTAATTCCCAGGGAGAAACCTTCGGTCATTATCGAGACGAGCGTGTGGCTTACTTCCGCGGGCAGATGTCCCCCTCCCGGCGGAAGGGCCCGAAACGATTCGAGTAGTCCGGCCAGCAGCCAACGATGACCGCCGATCAATAAATACACGGCCACGCTGAACAGACCGAGCAATTGCGAGAACAGTGGCACCGTGGCGCCCAGGTTCGGATCGAACACTTCGGCCAGCGATAAACCGCTGAGCTGCGCGATCAGCTGCCCGGCCAATTGTGCGCCACCCACCAGGATCGCGGTTCCCAACCCGAGCGCTAGTCCCAGCAATAACTCAACCGCTAGCGCCAGCACCCAGTCGATCGACGTCGTGGGCGCTGCGATTGCAATGTGAGTTTGCGTTGGCGCGATCAATAAGGCTAGCGCGAAGCCCATCACCCCGCGCACGTTTTTTGGAACCGCCAGCGCCGAAAACATGGGGGCCGTGATGACCAGGCCACCCACGCGGGCCAGCACCAGCGTGAACAGGTACAGATGCGTCGTCAGGAGTTCAGCAATTGCGGGCATGAATCGTTTGACGATTGAAGGACGAGCGCGGATCGGCACTCACAACGAAGCCGGAATATTCTCGACCAGATCGCGAAAATATTCGACCATCCGCGACACCACCCACGGCATGCTCACCGTGACCACGGTGAGCGCCGCGACGAGCTTGGGAACAAACGACAGCGTTTGCTCTTGAATCTGCGTGACCGCCTGCAGTAGCCCCACGACCAGTCCGACCCCCATGCCCACGATCAATACCGGCGCACTGACGATGAGCGTCATCATGATCGCTTCGCGAACCAGGTCGATTGCGGTTTGAGGATCCATCCGTGATTCCCGCTTCAATAATTCGCTAGCGGCGATGCAAATTGCTGGGCAGCCTATCGCCTGGGCGATCTTGCCAAGGCGACGATCGCTTCCTGACCGCTACCCATAAGCCTGAAAGCTGGACAGCAGCATTTCGACAACCAGGTGCCAGCCATCCACCAGCACGAACAACATCAACTTGAACGGCAGCGAGATCAGTACCGGCGGCAGCATCATCATGCCCATCGACACCAGCACGCTCGAGATCACCATATCGAGAATCAGAAAGGGCAGGTAGATCTGAAAGCCAATCAAGAATGCAGTCTTCAACTCGCTGAGCATGAACGCGGGCAGAATCGCCGTGATCGGCACGTCCTCGTAGTATTGGTAGTCATGCGCAGCCGTGTTCGGCAGATAGTCCAGGAACAGTCGGACGTCGTCGCCGTTGCCGGTCTTTTCGATCTGCATGGTCATGAAACGCCGGACCGGTTTGCTGCCGGCGTTCCACGCTTCTTCCAAATTGATCTGTCGGCTGGTGTAAGGAACCACGGCCTGGTCGTAAACATCCTTCCAGACAGGCGCCATTACCAGCAATGTCAAGAATAACGATATCGACGTCATTACTTGATTGGGCGGTAACTGCTGCGCTCCGATCGCCTGCCGCAGCAAGCTGAGCACGACGACGATTCGTACGAAACACGTCGTCATCAATAGCACCGCCGGTGCCAAGCTCATCACTGACATGACGAGCATCACCTGGATCGTGGAACTCAATCCTTCGGGGCTCGTCCATTCCTCGGGTCCGGCCAGCAAACTGGCAGGCAGTTGTAAACTGCCCGGAGCATTGGCCCCTTCCTCGGCGAGAACCGCGCGTGCTGAGAATGCACAAGCCACGGCGACGACCGCCAGCAGCCACGGCCGCGCAGCACACCAGCCACGGTGCGTTGTTTTGACGAAGCGTTCATGGCTTCCGAATGGATCAGCCATCGCTCCCCTCCGCGCTCTTTAGAATCGTCCCACCGAGGGAGCGTGTCTTTGTCGTAGTCGAAGCCAACGGGCCAGGTGGAAGCGAAGTGGGTGCGCGAAACTGCTGAAACACATCGCGGAAGCTGGGCGCCGCACTACGCGCGGTGGACTTGCGGCACAGCGAGGTCAGGCGCTCGACTTCGGCCGAGTCTGTCACCTCGGCCAAGGTTTCGGCTCCGTTCGGGGTCACGCTCAGCAGTAGCAATCGTCCGCCCAGCCGGAGCAGTTGCACATGCTGCCGATGCCCCAGGGTGGCCTGGCCCAACACGTCGACCACTTCGTTGGGGAGGCGCTGTTGTTGCGTTTTCGGCATGCCGCGGCGCATCGCCCAAACGACGACAGCAAATAGCCCCAGGACGAGGGCCAGGCTGGCGATGGTCGATAGCAGATGTTTTGATTCGCGCGGCGCGGTCAAATTGGCGCGACGGTCCCCCTCGCTCGAAAGCCGAGTTTTTTCCTCGGCTGGTGGCTGCGCGGGACGCGCCGCCGGTTGCGCACGCTGGGCGTCTGGATGTGGAACGCTCGTAAACGCCCGATCGGCCGGTAAAGTCGCCGTGTGCGTTGCCTGCTTGACGGGCCGACGTGGATCCGCGGACATCGGTGCGACATTGTCTGCTGGCGGCGCCGCCATCAGCGAAGATGTCGCGAGAACAACCCAGCCAAGAACGACGAAAACGGCAAGCCGTTGGCAGTAGATCTCACGGCGTTTTGACGTGCGGACATTCATGAATTCAATTCGACTTCGCAATCTCATAATTACGCGGCGTCCGCCACCGAATCTTGGATTGCCAGTGCCGTGATGCGTACGCAAAAATCGCCGTCAATCACCACGACTTCGCCGCGTGCGACGACCGTGCCATGGGCGACGACGTCGACCGGTTCATTGAGCGCCTTGTCGAGCGATACGACCGAACCGCGTCGTAGCTCGGCCAGGTCATCGCCGCACACCTGGGTGCGGCCCAGTTCGATCCTTAACTCCAACTCGCTCGCTTCCGCCATTGCCGCGCCGGCCCCCGATGATGCCGCATTGCTCTCGGCAAAATCGCGAAACGCGAATCGCTCGGCGCGCTGCGCAGGTGTTGCCGGCGGTGGCTCGATAGCTGCAATCGCGTGCTCGGTTTCGGCAAGCAGTTGATCGATCGTCGGACCGCGCTCGGACGAAACGCGTGCAGCGTGGGCAGCTTGTCCGTGCGGTAGAGGGTTCGCGGCGGTCATGCCGAACAACATCCTTCGTTATGGCGACGCTACGGAATGGCTCGTGCTGGCGCCGACGTGCGCGCGTCAACATGGAAGCGCAATGCAAGACCGCTAGCAGTCGTTGCGGGCAGCGGGCGGGTAGTTGTCCCGCAATTCATGGCTTCGATCAAGGCCAACCACGCGGCCGCAACGCCGATCGAGAGCGTCTGTCGACACTCACGTGAAAGTGCCCCTTACCGTTAGCCGCCTGGAACGATAGCTGCTAGCACATGCAGGAAAGACAGCCCGATAAACTTAGACTTCGCGCAGCGAAACGGGGGCACGTGCCGCAACCTCGTCCAACTCGCGTTGTTCGCGGCGGCGCTGGTCGGCGGCAAACGCCTCTTGCTGCTGCTCGCGCAGCTTCTCCAAGGAGCGAACATCCCGGTCCGCGGTCAAGAGTTCCTGGCGTTTGAGCGTGATTTTCGCGTCCAGTTCGATTGCTGCTTGTTCTACTTGCTTACGGTCGGCGCGGAGGATCATCGCATATCGATCGACATCCAGCCGATGCGCGAGGTCAATCGCCCCATTCCAATTGGCCAGTTCCGCGGAAAGCACGTGCAGTTCGCCGTCGAGTTCCGCCAGCCGATCTTGCAACGATTGCTCGCTCGCAAGCAGCCCGGCCATTTCCTGCCGGCGCTGGTCGCGCTGGGCTGCGCGTACTTGTAAGACCGACTGCAGACGAAATACGAAGTTCGGCATACTGCCATCCCGCCGCCGCCGTCAGTGCACCACGACACACGTGAGTCGCGGCAACTTGTAAACCTATTGCCGGGCCTGCGAATCCTTGCCGGTTGCTTGAGCGCGCTCAAGCGCCGCTCGCCACAAGGCAATCAATGCCTCGCGTGATTCGTCGGCCGTGCAAGGATCATCGACGGCCTGGCGCAGAAAGTGCTGAATCGGTTCCAGCATGTCGATCGCCGCATCGACCGTGCGATTGCTGCCGCGCCGGTAGGCGCCGATCGAGATCAAATCTTCATGGTCGCGGTAGGCTGCCAACAGTTCGCGCACAAACTGCGCCGCTTGCCGATGCTCAGCCGTCGTAATCTCGGACATCAATCGGCTCAGGCTCGCCAATACATCGACAGCGGGAAACTGGCCGCGGCTGGCCAGCTTTCGCGACAACCAGGTATGGCCATCGAGCAATCCCCGCAGGGTGTCGCTGATCGGTTCATTGGGATCATCGGCTTCGACCAGTACCGAATAAAAAGCCGTGATCCCGCCCTGCGGGCTCAACCCGGCCCGTTCGACCAGCTTCGGTAGTGCCGCAAAAACCGAGGGCGGATATCCGCGCGTCGCCGGCGGTTCGCCTGCTGCTAGACCGATTTCGCGCTGCGCCAGCGCGAAGCGAGTCAGCGAATCGACCAGCAGCAACACCTGCGCGCCGGTGTCTCGAAAGTGTTCCGCGATCGCCGTCGCGACGTGCGCGGCGCGCGTCCGCAGCGGTGCAGGCTCGTCGCTGGTTGCCACGACGACCACGCTTCTCGCCAGGCCGGCGGCTTGTAAGTCGCGCTCGATGAACTCGTTGACTTCGCGGCCGCGTTCGCCAATCAGCGCGATCACGTTGACGTCGGCCGTGGAGTTGCGCGCCATCATGCCCAACAGCACGCTCTTTCCGACTCCGGCGCCGGCGAAGATTCCCATTCGCTGCCCTTGGCCGCAGGTCAGCAGCGCGTCGATCGCGCGGACGCCGGTTTGCAAAGGCCGACTGATCCGCGGACGCGTGACCGCGCCCGGCGCCTGGCCGTCGAGGGGGACGCGATCCGTCAGGGCCGGCGCGGCCCGGCCATCGATCGGCATGCCGTGCGCGTTGACGACACGTCCCAGCAATCCCCGGCCGACGCGCAGCCAGTTGCGCGTCTGACGCAAGCGAACCGTGCTCCCATGATGAACGCCTTGCAGATCTCCCAGAGGAGCCACGAGCGTCAGATCATCACGAAATCCGATCACCTCGGCCGTCACAGGCGGACCACCGGTACGCTCGATTTCGACCGTTGCGCCCAGCGGCGCCCGGAATCCCGTCACCGCGGCGGCGGTACCGATGCTACGCACCAGCCGGCCTGTCATGGCCGTGGGAATGATCTCGGCGAGTTGTTCGTGCATGTCGCGCATTAATGCTGCCGATTGCAAGAGTCGGTTAAGTCAATTCCTCGGCAATGCGCGCCAGTTGCGCTTCGAATTGCTGATCGATCGCGCCGTGCTCGGTTTCCACGCGACAGCCACCGCGACTGATCGAGGCATCCGCTATCAACCGGACCGGCGTCATCGCGGAATGCTCGTCGAGCACTTTCTGAATTTCCCCCGCCAAGGCACCGACATCCGCGGGATTCATTAGCAGCCGCATCTGTGTTGAACCGGTGGCCAGTTGCAGCGCCTCGCGCACCAGTGCCAAGGGAATGTCTGGCTGAGCAGAAAGCTCGCGGCGAATCAGTCGCCGCGCGATGGCGGCTGCCAGTTTTACAAGCTCCTGCTCCCAACGCGCTTGCCACTCGCACTGCGTACGCTCGATCGCATCACGGGCGTCGGTCAGAGCGCCTCGGATCAGATCAAATCGCTGCCCGACCCGTTCTTCGACTAGTCGTTCGAGTTCTTCCACCGCCGCTTGCTGCGCGTCGGCAAATGCCTGGTCGCGCAACTGGACCACCTGCTCTTCGGCCTCGGCCAGAATGCGTGCCGCCTCGGCACGTGCCTGGGACACGCAGGCCGCGGCTTGGGCCGTCACATCGTCGAAGTTGAAGTGGGTTGCCTGCCCGCGGTCAATGGCTCGGATGATCTTCGACATGACTGCGGCCGCCTGGAGTTTTGCGCTTCGTTATTTGGTTTGACGAGCGAGGAATGATGACGACGAACGATCGCATGGCGACATATTAATTGGCAACGCTCAGCGGCAGTGGCGAGGCCACGGCTTGCCCATCGTGCAACAGCCTTTCGGCGATCCGCGCCAATTCACTCTGCGCTCTTTCGATATCAGCCAGCCAAGTCAGCCCCAGTGTATTGATTGAGCGGTTAAGCTCTCTTGCCTGGTTTGCTGGCAACTGCCGGGCAATGCGCTCGGCGAACGATTCCGTCGCGCCGGCCAGCGCCAAAACCAGCGTTTGCGGCTGCGCCGCGTCCAACAACGCGGCCAGTCCGTCGTCGTCAAGATACTCCAGATCTTCGAAGGCCAGTCGTGGCACGCTGAGCGCCTGAGCCGCCGTCGCGTCGTATCGGGCCAGGCTCGCCAGTAGCTTCTTCCGCATCTCTGGCGCCGCCACTTGCACGATGCTGGTCACTTGCGCTAGACCAGATGCGTTGCGGCTCACCGTGCCGAATTGTTGTTTGAAACGGCCGCGCAGTTCTTGCTCGATTTCGCCGATCAGTTCCGGATCCGCCACGTCGAGACTGATCCAGCGACTAAGTACTTCGCAACGCAGAGCATCGGGCAATGACGCCAGTACCTCCAGCGCGCGCGCTTCGGACAAACGCGATATGACCAGCGCAATCGTTTGCGGACGTTCGACGGCCAGCAGCTGCGCGAGTCGTTCCGACGGCGCGTCTTCCAAAAAGGGGCGTGTGTTGGGCGAGTTTGTTTGCCTGATCGCAGCGACGTCCGGCAACGGCTCGTAGCGCAGCACGTCGAGCGCGTCGGCCGCTTCGGAAAGTACCAACTCGACGTCCGCGGCCTCTTCCGCGATCTGCGGCGCCGCGTCGCCCCCCATGAATTGCGAAATTACGGCCAACTCCTCGGCCGCATCGACGTCCGATAATTCCATCATCACCCGGCGCACTTCGGCCGCGTCCTCGGCGGACATTTGCTCGAGCAGCCGATCCGCGCTCGCCGTGTCCAAGGTGGCCACGAGAATCGCCGCGCGTCGCAGTAGGTCGGACGGAGTCGTCATGGAGAGTTCGCGCTTCCGATCCAGGTTCGCAGAATGTTTGCCGCCGCCGCCGGATCCTCGCGCACAAGATCAGCCACTTCGTCGCGGACCGACCGGCCCGAGGCCAGCCGCTGTTCCATTTCAGCACGAAAGCGGGCTGATGGCGAAGGCACCTGTGGCCGTTGTTCGACTTCGTTAGCAGGGCTCTCGGACGTACCCTTCGCTAAAGTGGACGACGCCACGCGGATCGTCGAGCGCAGGGTCAGTAGTCCAACGAGCGCGATTCCCAACGTGGCCAGGGTCTTCCAGGAGCTGGAGAACCACGCGAGCGCCGACAAGGCAAATGGTTGTTCAGGCGCCTCGGTCGCGGGGATCGACAGAAACGGCGTCACAGTTACCGCCGAACTCGCCCCGGCGCTGGGGTCGGAAGGGGGAATCAAACCGGCCACGTGCTGACGAATGCGCGAAATCTCGTCGGCCTGAACCTGTGCCAATTCGCCCACCGGTATTTCAGATCCTGCCGCGCCGACGGTGTTCGGGTGGTATTGCCGGTAGACCATTTCGAAATAGCTGGTCGGCACGCCGACCGAGATCGAAACCCGCTTGGGCGTCAAACCGGCCATCTCGGTTCGTGTTTGATTCTGTGACGGTACCAGGTTCTCGGATCGGACCGGTGTCTCGAGCGTGGTCGGCGACAGCGGCGCCTGAATGTGCAAATTCGCGGGTTGGTTCGCCGAGCCTTGCGTTGCGATCAGTAGGCGGCCTTGCGCATCGCGTCGTTCGATCTCGACGCGATTCTCTTCGCGACGCAACTCACGATCGAGTTCTACGTCCGCGCTGACGGTGATGCCAGGCACATAGCCGAGCGCTCGGCGGACCGTCTCTTCGTAATCGGCCTGATACTTGCGCTTCAGATCGCGATACAGGTCGTCGCCAGGGCCGTTCGCGGCATGTCCGCCGAAGACGACATGATTCATGGTGTCGGCAACCGTGACATCATGCGGAGACATCAGCAAGGCGGCCGCCACGGTGCGTTGAAAGAACGCGGCGCGATCCTCTTTCAGTATCTCGCCTGCCTGCAGCTTTAGGAAAACGACCGCCGTGGCGATCCGATCACGGCGCAGGCCGCGCGGTTCTTCCTTATCGAAGTCGACATCGGCGCTTTCCACGCCGTGCATACTGCGCAGCATCAGGGCCAGACCCTTTTTCTTGGCGATGCGGGCCTGATCCAATTGTTGCGGTCGTGACGTGAACCAATTGCTTTTGTCCGAGGCCTCGGCAAAGACGTCGGTCAGCGTTTGCGGTAAGGCGTTTCCTTCGGCCAGCGCCGCCAGATAGGCCGCTTGCTTGGCACGGGGAACACGGATGTGATTTCCGTCAACCACGAAATCGTTGAGCTTCGCCTTGCCGAGCGCTCCTTGCATGCCCGTGATCTCTGCGGGGGCCAGTTCCTGGTCACCGAGCAGGTAAATGGTGTCGCCATGGAACTCGCGGCGGCCTAGATAGGCAAAGCTGGCCAGCACTAGGATTGCCGTTAGCGCAGCCACCAGGCGAGCTCGGGGCGTCATGGCGCGCACCAGCTCTAAGAACTGTCCGTAGATTCGATTGACGAGATCCATTCCTACTTCCTTCGGCTGCGATGAACCGAAGTCACCCTGATACGTTCCGCTCGACCCAGTGCGTCTGACCGACGCCGAAGTGAAAGTCGAAAGCGCTGTCTATTTCCAATGTTCGATTGTCAAAAGGGGCTTTAACCGTGACGACGAATTTGATTTGCTAAGGTCGGCGGCAGTTGCGTGTCGCGTTTGGTATTTATCGCGGTCGCTGTCAACATCGAAGCCGGCGGCGTGGCCATATACAGCCTGGGAATCATGCGGCGGCCTCCATCGCGCGGCGTGGAATGCGCAAGGTAACCGCGGCGCCGCCTTCGGCGCAATTCGTGGCGGTCACGGTGCCACCGTGGGCGGCCAGCAATCGCTGTACGACGGTCAGTCCCAGCCCCGCTCCGTCGTGTGTGCTGAAAAACGGTTCGAAAGCCCGATATCGCGCATCCTCTGATAGCCCCACGCCGCTATCGGCAATTTCCAGTTCGACGGCGCCTGCACCCGTGTACGAAGTGATGACCAACTCGCCCCCGGAGGGCATGGCGTCTAGCGCGTTGAGCGTGACGTTATGGACCGCCTGGCGCAGCATGTCATAGTCTGCCAGCGCCGTGGCATGCTGTGGGATATCGACCGACGTCGAAACGCCCAGCGATAACAAGCGAGGGCGCAGGTTCGTATGCACGTCCTCGACCAGGGCACGCAGATTGACGGGTCGTAGCATCGGTGGGAGCTCCGAGGTCAGGTGCAATAAATCGTCGATGCGCGCGTCGGCCGTTGCGCAACTGCGCTCGGCCTTGTGCAGTAAATCAAGCCCTTGCGGATCGTCCAGCATGCGACGTCGCAATAGATTCAGAAACAAGGAAACCGGCGCCAGGCTGCTGCGAACGCCGCGTGCCACTCGGGCGGAGGTCGTGGCGACGTCGTCGGAGCGCGCCATGCGCGGTAGCTTGTGCTGTTGCGACTCGAGCGCTGCGGTTAAACGGCGCACCTCGGCTTGCAACTGCTCTTGCACCTGTTCTGCGCGAACGGTGGCGTCATGCCAGGCGGTTAGCACGGTTTGCAAATCGGCGTCGACTCGCAACCGTGCATGTTCGTCCGATCCCATCGGTCGACTGGTTCCTTGTTCGATGAGACTTGCCTGCCCGGTGATGTGCTAGACGGGGCAGGCCGTTTCTCGCAAGACACTTCCTTGTGCTCGCGACGATCCGCGCGCTCGAGCGACCGTGAACGTGTCCGGCATTCCGATGAGAAGGCCGCCCCGAAAACGGCGGAACGAGACGTGAGAATCGGACGGCTTGTACTCGAAAAGAAGCGAAAGTGTCAATGCGGCTTGCTATCGAGAACTCGATCGCGTCGGCATCCTGGGGGGCGACACGCGCACGCAGTCATGCGCGCAAGAGAAGCGGTACGGGAGAACGAATGCAATCGCAGAGCCAGAAAAAGGCAGATAGCCGCGCCGCGTGCGTCAGCAATTCACGCGCAAACGTGGTGGAATACCGATCCGCGAACGCAGCCTATGAGATTGGGCGAAACTTAGCCTTCGCCGGCGCTGCTGCCATTGCTGCCCGACGCGCCGGTCACGATATCCATGATCCAGCGATCGACGTCAGAGAGCATCTGGGGCGAGATTTCGTGGCCGCCGGGATATTCACGCAACGTCAGGTCCATGCCGGCCGAATGCAGCAATTTCAGATTATCGCACACGATTGCGGAGGGGTAGCGCTGACTGTCACGGCCGCAGGCCAAAAACAGCGGCACGCGACGGGCCTCGGGCAAGCGTGACAACGGAGCACCACCGACCGGGAATTCGCCCGCCAAAGACAGCACCCCCGCGAACCAGCGCGGATGGGCCAAGGCCAGGCGAAGTGCCATTGTTCCACCACAATCGAAGCCGGCCAGGAAGACCCGCCGCGACGAAACGTTGAAGCGGCCCTGGATGAAGTTGATAGCGTCCAGCACGCGCTGCTCGGCGAGGGCCGTGTGCGGCTGCGATTGGGCCCAAGCGAAACCAGTGCGACCGCTGGCCGTCGAACACGTAGTCGTACCGCGGACGGCCACGCCGACGTAGTTTCGCAAGCTCACCAGCGGCATGATCCGCTTCAACTGATGTTCGTTTTCCCCCGGTCCGTGCAGCCAAACGACCAGCGGATAAGCGTAGTTCGTCTCGTAATGCACCGGGGCGAAAATCGTGACCGGCTGATCGGTCGTTGTCTTGATGGTCGAGTACGAGGCGCTCTCGACGTGTCCAGACGAGGGCGCCGCGAACGACGATGCTGATGATGCACGTGGAACGCGGAGACGATTCATCATGACGTGCCCTGCTCGATCTAAGTGTGTAGGAAGTCCACGCAACAAGTCGGCTTACGAAACCAGTCCCAAAGGCCTGTGATCACCTTTGACCGGAAACGTCCGCCATCCTGGGCCCGACAATAGGCCGGCGCGGAAGCTGCCGACCAAGATTTGAAGTGGTGTGTATGTCAGCCGGCCGAACGTAGCCCCTGGGATCGGTCGCGAGTTGCCTCTGCGTTCGAGTGACAGTCCGCGACGCGATGACCTGGCGAGGAATGAACGGCCACTGTGCCAAAACGCCGATCATGAAAAGCTCGCTCGAGATCGTTGTCGGAAGCGTCTTACCTCTACCCGCATGCTCGGTCCTCAGATGCTTCCTTGCCTGTGGCGGCCCGCGAATGAACGCGAACCACCGGCATCGGACTCTACTGCAATTCGACCCGCGATGTCAACGTTGTCAGCTCGGCACGCTCGGAAAAACCTGTCATTCGAGGCGCCGAGGAATAGCGATCGCGCGGGCGATAGCGTTGCTGTCACGGTTGCCGAAAGCAAGTACTCTGACCTTGAACGCGGAAAAATCGTTGGCCAGTCGATAACCAAAGCATCCGCCGCAGGGGCGAATGCAACGGGCGTCATCAGCCCGTCAGCTTCGCCATGGCCGCGACCAATTCCTTGACGGCGTCGATGCTCTTCTGGAAGTTCGCACGCTCCTCAGAGGTCAGGTTCAGCTCGATGATCCGCTCGACGCCGCCGCTGCCCAGGATGACCGGCACGCCGACGTAATATCCGCCGACGCCATATTCCTTCTGGCAATATGCGGCGCACGGGATCAAGCGCTTTTTGTCGCGGACGATGGCTTCGCACATTTGTGTCGTCGCAGCCGCTGGGGCGTAATAAGCGCTGCCGGTCTTCAGCAACCCGACGATCTCGGCGCCGCCGTTGCGCGTGCGGACGACGATCTCCTCCAGGCGCTTCGGATCGATCAGTTGCGTGACGGGAATGCCGCCTACCGAAGTGCAACTCGGCACGGGAACCATCGTGTCGCCGTGGCCGCCCAGCAGAAGGGCCGAGATATCTTCGACGCTGACGCCCAACTCAAGCGCCAGAAATGCGCGATAGCGCGCCGTGTCGAGCACGCCCGCCTGGCCCACGACACGCTGTGGCGGAAATCCGGTCACGGCGAAGGCCCGCTGCACCATGGCGTCCAGCGGATTGCTAACGACGACCACGATCGCGTTCGGGCTGGTGCGTTTAACTTGCTCAGCGACGCTCCCGACGATCTTGGCATTAGTCGACAGCAAATCATCGCGGCTCATGCCTGGCTTGCGCGCGATGCCGGCCGTGATCACGACAACGTCGCTATCGGCGGTGTCTGCATAATCTGAGGTGCCGGTGATTTTCGCGTCGAAACCGACGATCGGCGAGGCTTGAAACAGATCGAGCGACTTGCCGCGTGCCACACCCTCGAGATCGGGGATGTCCAGCAGCACGATATCCCCCAATTCGGCCGCGGCGCACCAATGGGCTGTCGTCGCGCCTACGTTTCCCGCCCCTACGATGCTGATCTTGGCACGACGCATGAAACTGGTCCCTCGCTGAGGAATAATCGATCTGTTTTGATGCGGAACGAAATCGGCGGACCCTCGTGAGTATCGTGTCCATGCCCCTCAAGTCAAGGGCCGCGGCGTGGCGCGCGACAGGGCCCAAAGCATGCCTCGAACGCTTCAAGCCGTAAACGAATACTCGCCAAAAATGACCATTTATCCGGGGCGGCGGGGGCTGCTCCTTGCCGTCTTATGCGTCGCGGCAGATTACCTTTTGTTCAGCCGGCTTAACGTTCGCCTTGGTCGGTGGACCGCCAATTAGTCGGTAGCCAAGCGGATTGCGCCAATCGTAACGATTTCGCCTCGGCTTGCAGTCACAGTGGCGCGGTGCAATGGTCCGCCGATGCTTGCCTCGTTCTGAACCGGCCTATAACCTGGAATGTATACGGTGTGGGCATTATCGGGCGGTCCCGGAACCCGCTCGGCCTCGGACCGTTGTACGTGGTCACGCTGCTGCGCCCCCGGGCATGGCACGCTTCGAATCGGCGTGGCCCGACGGTGCGCGTGGGGACATTGTCCAATCTGTCGTCTCCCAGCTTTCTAGCGCCCCGAGTATTGGAACTGCGCGTATGAATGTGGTTCATCGGTACTGCCGGCACCTGGGGGGGCGATGTGCCGGCGTGTTCTTGGTCGTTCTTATACTCGCCACATCTCTACGGGCGGCCGAAGATCATGAGCGTTTCCTCGAATCGCTGCGCGACCGTGGCTATTACGACGTTGCGCTCGACTATCTGGCCCGACTGCGCAGCAACCCGAAGATTCTCGACGAGTTCAAACAGCGTATTCCCTATGAAGAGGGGGTAACGTCGATCGCCGCGGCAATCGCTGAGCGAGACGTGGACCAGAAGTCGCGCCACCTGAACGTGGCCCGTGAGAAGCTCAACGAATTCGTCAAGGGGCCAGGCGATAGCTCGCTGAAAGCCGACGCGGAAAGTCAGTTGGGCAACGTCCTGGTCGAGCGCGCGAAAATGTTGCTGCAACGCGCCAACTCGCCGCGTTACGCCTCGCAAAAGACGGCGCTCACCGAAGAGGCGCGCGGCCTGTTCACTGAATCGGAAAAAATGTTCACCTCGGCTGAGCAAAAATTCGCCGAGTACTTTAAGCAGCTTCCCAAGCCAGGCGAGAAAGGGGCTAGCTCGCAGACCGAAGTCCGTGAAGAGGCGCGCACCGAATTGCGCCGTGCTCGATTGTACGCCGCGCAGGCCATCTACGAAGCGTCCAAGGCTTACCCGGCCGATTCCTCGGAACGAAAGAAGCTGCTGGACAGCGCAGCCACGAAGTTCGGTGATTTGCGCGAAAAATACCGCAGGCTACTGCTTGGGCTGATCGCGACCACTTCGCAGGGGCGTTGCTACCTGGATCTCGGCGACACGAAGCGCGCCTTGGGCGCATTCACCGAGATTCTCTCTCAGCAAGACGAAACCGAAGAGCTGCGCCGGTTGAAGACACATGCGCTGCACCTGGCGATGCAAGCCTGGACGAGCGACGCCGAAAAGAGCTACGAGACCGCGGCACAAAAGGGATCCGAGTGGCTGGCCAAGCCGGCACGCGGCACGGACACACGCGCGGCCGATTGGCTGGCGGTGCGCTATTTCACGGCTGTCGCTTTGCGAAAGCATGCTGATTTGCTTGGCAAGAAAGAGGACTCGCAAAAGAAACAGGAGTTGCGCGACGCGCGCAAGCAAGCCAAAGAGGCTGCCGCCGTGCCCGGCGAATACCAGGAGCAGGCCAAGCAGTTGTACCAGGAGTTGGCTGGCGCTGCGGACTCGGACGACAAGGCGGCCAGCAATTTCGCCGAGGCATTCGAGCAGGCCAAGGATGCCCTCAACGAGATGCAGGCCAAGCTCACGCAGATCAAGATGGCGCCGAGCGTCAATGACCAGGCGAACATCGCCACCTATGAAAAGGAAAGTCATGACGCGCGCGACAAGGCGCGCGAGATGTTCCGTCTGGCGCTCGACCTGCGCGATCGGAATACGTCCTTGGATGACGTGAACAGTGCCCGCTATTACTTGTGCTATCTGGCGTATCAAGCCGGCGACTATCTCGACGCGGCCGTGCTGGGCGAGTTCCTGGCACGCCGCCATCCAACCAGCAGCGGGGCCCGACAGGGAGCCAAGATCGCGCTGCTTTCGCACCTGCAAGCGTATAACGCGGCCGCACCTGGTGATCGCGCCAGTGAAAAGCGGCGCATGGAAAGTCTGGCCGATTTCATCACACGTCGCTTCGCCGGCGAAGCCGAGGCGGACGAGGGGTGGATGACGCTGATGATCGTCGCTACGAACGAGCACGACGTGAAGCAGGTGCTGGCCTACCTGTCCAAGATCGCTGACCAGTCACCGCGCCGCGCCGAAGCCGAATTGAAGGCCGGCCAGGGCATCTGGATTGCATCCTTGGCGGCCACCCGCCAGCCGGACGAAAGCCGCCCGCCGCAAGAAGAAATCGACAAGATGCGCGCCCAAGCGCAAGAGACGCTGGCGCGCGGTGTCGAGCGAATCGCGAAGTCGGCCGACGCGGTCGGTGTGAATTTCACAATGGCCGCCGCGGCCTTGTCGCTTTCGCAGATCTATCTCGAGACGAACCACGCCGCGGATGCGGTGAAGCTGCTGGAAGATCCGAAGATCGGCCCACTCACATTGGTGCAGACGAACAGCCCCATCGCGGCCGAAGGAACGTTCGCCATCGAGACCTGCAAAGCGGCGCTGCGGGCCTTTGTCGCCACGCAGCAGCTCGAAAAAGCCGAGAAGGTGATGAACCTGCTAGAAACCCAAGTCACCAAGGGGGGCGACGCTCAAAGTAATCAGACCCTGATCGCGATTTATCGCGCGCTGGGGCAGGAGTTGGAAAATCATGTCGCGGCGCTGCGCAAGGAAAACCGCAAGGACGAGATGCAGGCCTTATCGCGCGGCTTCGATTTGTTCTTGGATCGCATCGCCAGCAAGGCTGAGGGGAACAATTTCAACTCGCTGAACTGGGTGGCCGAAACCTACTCGCGCCTCGGGAGCGGGCACGAAGGCGAAGACGACGCGATCTCGGCCGAAGCACGCACCTATTATGAAAAGGCTGCCGCCACGGACGCGAAGATTCTGGCCTCGATCAAGGCGGACCCTCAATTCGCGAGCCCCGAGCAGTCATTGGCGGTCGAAGTGCGCATGGCGAAGAGCCAGCGTCGCGGCGGCCACTTCAAGGAAGCGATCGATCTGTTGGCCGACGTGCTGAAGAAAAAGCCCATGCTCATCGATGCTCAGCGCGAGGCGGCGTACACCTACCAGGATTGGGGAAAAGACAACCTGGCTACTTATGCCCTGGCGATCGGTGGTGGGCGCAAAGAGAAGGACGCCCGTGGGCAGGAATACAACGTCCTGTGGGGATGGACGCGTTTGGCGGCACTAACGCGCCGCGATAAGAAGTTTCAAGAAGTCTTCCACGAAGCCAGCTATAACCAGGCGAAGTGCTACCTGCTGCAAGCGCAGCAGCAAAGCGGATCGGAAAAAGCCGCCTCGCTCAAGAAGGCTGAATCAGCCGTGATGTTGATTGCGCAGTTGCACCCCGATCTGGGCGGCGGTGACTGGCCGAAGAAATACGACAAGCTGCTGCGGCGGGTTCAAAAAGAATCAGGTCAGCCCGAGACAGGCATCCCCGCACGCAAGCCCACAGATACTCCGGCCGCCAAGCCTCAAACTGACGCTGCCGCGGCGGCCAAGTAATACACGAACTACCGATTGCCCTTTGCGCTGGACGAAGCAGGATTTGAATCTCATGGCGAAACATCCACTTTTTGCATCGGCGGCAATGGTGTTGTTCCTCGGATCGTTCGCGCATGGCGACGATACGATCCGGCTGCGTCCCAGCGGCACAGCCAAAGGAACGATCAGCCTGATGACGCCGACCGAAGTCTCGCTCGACATGGCCGCCGGCCAGAAGAAACAGATCGCGGTCAACGATATCGATTCGATCACCTACGAAGGCGAATCTCCGGAATTGAAGTTGGCACGCAGCGAGATCTCGAACGCCAACTACGAAGGAGCGCTCAAGTCGATCGACAAGATCGATCCGGCCAAGGTCACGCGCCCTGAAATCAAGCAAGACATTCAGTTTTACCGTGCTCTCTGCCATGCACGACTGGCGCTAGCGGGCTCGGGGGACGTGCCCAAGGCCGGTAGCGAGATGCGCGCCTTCGTCAAAGAGAATCCGACGAACTATCACATTCTGCTGGCGACCGAGACCCTAGGCGACTTGTTCGCGGCCATTGGCCGGCCCGAACTGGCGCTCGAGCAATATGCCACGATCGAGCGAGCGCCCTGGCCCGAGTACAAGATGCGTGGCGGCGTCGCCAAGGGACGCGTCCTGATCGCGCAGAAGAAATTCCCCGAGGCGCTCACCGCATTCGACAACGTGCTAAAGCTGGCTGGCGACGATAAGGGAGCGGCCAGTCTGCGGCTGGCCGCGCAACTTGGCAAGGCAAACTGCCTGGCAGCCACCGGCGAGTCCGCGGCCGCGATCGAGCAGGTGCAGACCGTGATCGATAATGCCGAGCCTGAGGATACCGACCTGAACGCTCGTGCCTATCTGACGCTGGGCAATTGTTATCGTCAAAAAGAGGGGGGCACGAAGGACGCCTTATTGGCATACCTGCACGTAGATCTGCTCTATCCTGGCAATCGCGAGGCGCATGCCGAGGCACTTTCGAACCTGGCGCGTCTTTGGAATGAATTAGGCAAGCCGGAACGCGCCTTGCAAGCCACGCAACTGCTGAAGGATCGCTACGCCAGCAGCGTATGGGCCAAGCAATAACCGTCGCACATGCAACACGCGCTGAGTTTTTAGGTCGCTTTGCTGCTGCTAGGCACGCGGATGGAATTGTCGATGCACGGCCTTCAGACGGGTCGGATCGACGTGCGTGTAGATCTGCGTCGTGGCGATGCTCGCATGACCGAGCATTTCTTGCACCTGCCGCAGGTCGGCGCCGCCAGCCAGAACGTGTGTGGCGAATGTATGCCGCAGCGTGTGCGGACTCACGGTTTCCGGAGCTCCGGCCGCCACGGCGTACCGCTTGACGAGTTCCCAGATGCGTTCGCGACGAAGCTGCTGACCGCGGCGCGAAAGCAATAGCCACGGTGGCGGCAGAATCGAGAGCGACGCCAACGTCGGGCGTTCGTGTTCCAGGTATTGTCGTACGGCTTCGATCGCACGACGCCCCAGCGGAACCAACCGCTGCTTGTCCCCCTTGCCATGGCACAGACAGTGCCCATCGTCCAGGTGCATGTCGCGCAATTGCATGCCGGACATTTCCGAGGCCCGACAGCCACTGGCGTAGAGTAGTTCGAGTAGCGCTCGATCGCGCCGCCAACACGGTTGCCCAGCGATCGGTCCTTCGAGCATCCGGTCGATGATAGTCGGTCCCAGAACTTCCGGGACGCGCTGCCATAACTTCTGGCTACCGAGAAGCTCGGCTAGGTTATCGGTCAGCGCTCCCTCTAGTTGCAGATAGCGAAAGAACAGCTTCAGCGACACTAGGTGCCGTGCCAGCGAAGCCGGCGCCAGTTGCCGGTCATGCAGCCAACCGGCGTATTCGGCCAGCTCCTTGATCGTGAGTTTGGGAATGGCTCGTTTGCCCAACCATTCGTAGAAGCGGCGCAAGTCGCGCCGATAAGCCATGACGGAATTGGCCGCCAAGTGGCACTCGCTCTGCAGGTAGCCGGTGAACGCATCGATCCAGGGATCGTCGAGCGGCGACGAACCGCGGGCGGCCGCTGCCAGCAGCTTTCGTTTCGACGGTGCCATTCCCACCTCCGGTGCCGTGCCCACGCTCCGTTGGTATGCGTGCGCAATTAAAGCCCAAACTGCCTAACACATCGGTGCCGTTTCAAGGCAGGATTGCGTCTCTCAATCGTTTCGGAATGCGTTTGCCACCGGCTGAACCTGGCGTCGATTCGCCGGCCTGATCGATTGGCAATTTGTTGTTGCCATTTGGCATAACCGGCGCAGATGCTACGCTTTGCCTGACAGGGCAGGTTTTGCCCGGTCGCCGGAGACTTTCCGGCATTTGCCCCGCAGTGAACGGTCCCGATTTCCTTCCCGAGGATGACGGCGTGAGGATACTAGTAACCGGAGGAGCCGGCTATATCGGCAGCCATGCGTGCCGTTTGCTATCGCGTGCCGGCCACGAAGTGTGGTGCTACGACAATCTTTCGCGCGGCCATCGGCAGGCGGCGCTGGCCGGGCGAGTGATCGAAGGCGAGGTGGCCGACCAGAACAAGGTCGAGGCCACGCTGCGCGAGCATCGCATTGACGCGGTAATGCATTTTGCCGCGTTCGCACTGGTGGGTGAATCGGTCGCCGAACCGCACAAGTATTACCAGAATAATGTCGTGGCCAGCCTGGCGCTGCTCGAAGCCATGCGCGCTGCCGACGTCAAACGCATCGTCTTCTCCAGCACGACGGCCACTTACGGCGTGCCGGACCGGGTTCCCATCACCGAGGATACCCCGCAACGCCCCATCAATCCCTATGGATTCAGCAAGCTGGTGATCGAGCGTGCGTTGCTCGATTATGCCCACGCCTATGATTTTGCGTTCGCGGCCTTGCGCTATTTCAACGCCGCCGGGGCCAGCCCCGATGGCGACCTGGGCGAGGTCGATCGGTCGCAGTCGCGATTAATCCCGCTGGTCTTACAAGTGGCGCTTGGGCAGCGCGAAGCGATCACGATCTTCGGCGACGATTATCCGACGCCGGACGGCACCTGCATCCGCGACTACATTCATGTCGACGACCTGGCCTCGGCCCATCTGCAAGCGCTCGAGCGATTGACTCCCGGCCGTGGATTGCTGCTGAACCTGGGGACCGGACGCGGCCACAGCGTGCGTCAGGTCGTCGATGTCTGCCGGCGCGTTTCCGGCCGCGAAATTCCGGTGCGTCTAGCGCCGCGTCGTCCCGGCGACCCGGCCGAACTCGTGGCCGACGCGTCCCTGGCGCGGCGCGTGCTCGATTGGCAGCCACGTTATCCGGAGCTCGAGCAAATCGTCGAGACGGCCTGGCGATGGCACAGCGCACATCCGCAGGGATTCAATTCGTCACGCTAAGTGGCACGTCGTGTCGTTCGTGTAATTGCGGTTGCGACGATTCACCAGCTAACGAGCAGCGCGCCTCGGTGAATTCGCGTGGTTTTTTCTTGACGCACGTTCCCGGCCGTCACAAAATGCGATGCTCTCGCGGCGGGCCCTAGGGTGTTCGGGCATGCGGTCGCCGCGTCGGGTTGCCACGCCGATTTCTCTTTTTGCTCGCTACGGCCGGGGGGCCGCGCAAATGAAACCACGCACCGGGCCTGTCTTCGCGCTTTGCGTTCTGTTCGCCATCAACATGATGAACTTCTTCGACCGCAACATTCTCGGCGCGGTCGGAGAGTTGGTTCGCAAAGAATGGGGGCTGAGCGACACGGCTCTCGGTTGGCTGGGAACAACGTTCCTGGTGCTGTACGCCGCGATTGGCGTCCCCTTGGGGCGATTGGCCGATCGTGGCAACCGGTCGATGATTCTCGCCGGCGGCGTTTTTGTGTGGAGCATACTCACGGCCGCCTCGGGCATGGCCCGAAGCTTTTGGCAGATGGCCGGACTGCGGCTGGCCGTCGGCGTCGGCGAGGCGACGTGCGCTCCGGCTTCTTCCTCGTTGATCGGTGACCTGTTTCCCGCCACGCATCGCGCCCGGGCGCTGGCGGTGTTCATGCTCGGCCTACCGCTGGGCACCGCGGCTTGTTACGCCGTGAGCGGCACCGTGGCCCAGAAGTTCGGTTGGCAATCGGCTTTCTACGTCGCGATTGTGCCCGGCATGCTGTGTGCGATCGGCGCGTTTTTCATCCGTGAGCCGCTGCGCGGCGCCAGCGAGAAGCACAACATCGGTACACGCAAACGTGAAGGGTCGCCTTACTGGCTGGTGTTATCGACGCCGACGATGCGCTGGATCATCGCCTCGGGCGCCTTGCACAACTTCAACATGTATATCATCGGCGGCTTTCTGACGATTTTCATGATGCGCTATCACGGTCGTAGCGTGGCCCAGGCCGGTCAAACCGTGATGCTCGTGTACGGTTTGGCGGGGGTGCCGGGCCTGTTTCTTGGAGGGTTCCTGGGGGACAAGTTGATTCACTCGCGCAAGAACGGACGTTTGTTGGTCGCGGCCGTGGCGCTCGCGTTCTCGGTGCCGCTATTGTTCTTTGCCTTCGGACGTCCGGCCGGGGACGTCCTGGGATTTAGCGCTTTGTTCTTTGGCGGCTGCGGCTTGATGTACACCTATTACTCGACGGTCTATTCCACGGTGCAGGATGTCATCGAGCCCTCGCTGCGTGGCACCGCGATGGCGCTCTATTTCGCTGCTATGTACGCACTGGGGGGAATGTTCGGTCCGCCCGTCTTTGGCGCCGTGAGCGATTACTGCACGCATCGGGCGGCGATCGAAGCAGGTGCCAATCTCGACGATTTGCGCGGACCGGAATTGCAGACAGCGCTCGAACCGTACAAGGCGGCCGGCGTTCGCGGCGCCATGTACCTGCTGCCGGCGGTGAATCTGGCCCTGGCGGCCGTGCTGTTTGCCGGCACGCGCACCGTGGCCGCGGATGCGCAGAAGCTGCAGGATTGGATGCGCGACGCCACGGCCGATGACGAGCCAGCGCCTTACGACGCTCGTCCGGGCAATGAAGTGTCGCGAGCGCGCTGAGGCGTCGGCGCGGATGCTAACGGTCAGATACTTGCGTGAGCTAGGATCGCCGCAGCGAAACTAGACCAGTCCCTTGCGCACCGCCCACACCGCGGCTTGCGTGCGATCCGAGACGCCGAGCTTGCGCAGGATGTGCTGCACGTGCTCCTTCACCGTCTCGTAGCTGATCTGCAACGATTGCGCGATCTCCTTGTTGGTCAGCCCATAGCTGAGCTGGCGGAGCACTTCGCTTTCGCGTTGCGTTAGCGGGACGTCGATGTCCGAAGCCAAGCGTGGCGTGGCCAGGGCGCCGGTCACGCGACGCAATTCGTCGCGCGTCCAGGCATTCTCCCCCTTGGCCACCGTGTGAATCGCGGTTAGCAAGTCATCTCGGCTGGCGCCTTTCGACACATAACCGTTCGCACCCAGCGCGACGGCCCGCGCGACGTACGTCGGATTGTCATAGGTCGAGAACACGAGAACCGGCAACTGCGGGCGGTCGAGCTTGAGACGGCTGAGCGCGTTCAAGCCATCGCCATCTGGCATGCGAATATCCAGCAGCACGACGTCAGGATTCAATTCCTGAGCCAGACGAATACATTCGCCGCCGGTGGAAGCTTCGCCAACTACTTCGATGTCTGTGGTAGCAACCAGGCTCTTGAGACCTGTACGGACGACAAGATGGTCGTCGGCAATGAGCAATCGAATAGACATGCGTTCCGTTCTGCGCGGGAGGAATCCAGAAGGAAAAGGCGGTAGTCGTCAATCAGCCGGAGCCGCCCGAACCGCTGGCTCACCCGACCGTCTGGGAGAGTGAGACCCCTCCATCCGGAAAGAGCAATCCGTCGCAAGCTGACCCGTTCAAGTATAGCACCGGGTGCCCCCCCTTTTGACCCCCCTCCGATTGCGGCTGGTCATTTTTCGCCCATGACCCTGCAGCAGATCAGCGCAAGTCTCGTAGAGGTAGCGGTTTACTTGCTCTCGCGACGAGGCCAAGAATTTTCTTACAAGCGATCCTGACACTTAGAAAGGAGCGTCAGCATTCAATCCGGGTTCGTTCCCCCCGCGAATGGCCATTGTCGGGATCGCGCACTCCAAATCAAGAAAACCACACCCCCCGCGGCCGTTACCAGCATGCCTAGCAGAGCCTCTTGCTTGTACCAAGGGTTACTGATTTGTCCGATTAATTTCGAGCCGAAGATGAACGACCAACCGGCAAACGCGATCCAGCACGGCACCGGATATAGCCACATGCGGAACGGCATTCGACCGGCGTGCGTGCGGCGGTAGTACATTAACCCGGCGTTCTGCCCGAGAAATTGCACCAGAATGCGACAGGCCAGGATGGCATTGATGACGTCTTCCAGCGTCCACAGGCTGGCAATCATCGTGATCACACCCACGACCAGCAACGAACGATCGGGGAATTTCTGTATGGGATGCAGATGATTGAAGAACGAAAAAAATGTTCCGTCGCGTGCCGCGGCATACGGAATGCGAGAATAGCCAAGGAACATAGCGAAGATCGACGCAAAGGCGGTGAGCGCGACGAAGATCGTGATCACGCTCGCAGCGCCCGGTCCGTACAGCTTCTCGACAAACGTCGTGGCCACGGTGTCACCCACCTCGCGCCAGGGAATGACGCCGATGAAGCTGATGTTCATTGTCATATAGATCGCGGCTACAGCAATCACCGAAATCATGATCGAGCGGGGAATATTGCGCTCGGGATGCTGCACTTCGTCGCCGATGTAGCAGACGTCGTAATAGCCGAGATAGTCGTACATGGCGATGCCCATCGCCGTGCCCAGCCCGAACAGAAACTTTCCGTCGACGTGAAAGGCATTCTCCGGAAAGGGAAAGATCAAGCTCTTGTCAAAGTGCATCAGCCCGCTGACGATCATGAACAGCACCGTGCCGAGCATAGCCACCCAGAGGAACAACGTCAGTCGTCCGATGGCCGAGATGCGCCGATAGAGAAGCGCCACCGCCAGCGCCGAAACGCCAAAGGCAATTGCACGTTCAGTGATGGCCTTGGTGGTCCACGGTTTGCTCGCCTGGCCCGCCGGTTGCACGTCCGGGTTGCCTTCGCCGGCAAGTTCCGACTCTCTGGCGGCCGGCGGATCACCGTCGATCCAGCCGAAGTGTACGAGCGGATAGGCCGCGTACTTACTCAAGCCGATCGCGCCGCTGGCGATTTCCAGAGGACCACTAAGCATGAATTGCCAGATGAACATGAAGGCCATGAAGCGGCCCCAGCGCTGCCGGCCGAAGCATTCGCGCAAGTAGAGATAGGTGCCCCCTGAGCCGGGCATGGCGGCCGAGAGCTCACTCCATACCATGCCATCGCAAATCGCGAGCAGAACGCCCACGATCCAGCCCAAGATCGCCTGTGGGCCCCCCATGGCGCCCAGGATCAGGTTCATCGTGATGAACGGCCCGATGCCGATCATGTTCGACATGTTGAGGGCCGTGGCCTTGGCCAGGCCGAAGTCGCGAATCATCTCCTCGGGGGGCGCTGCGTCGCTCGTCGGCAAACGATCCATGAATAGTCGTGTCCGAATCGCCTGACGACAGGCAGTGGGATGTTCTTCGCGAAATATCGAAATCAGGCCCACGCGGGCGTATTGAACAGTAACGAGCAGTCGGCGCGACCGCAAGCACGGCCATCCCGTTACCGGCGTGGCGGCAATGAGATCGTGGCAAAACAAAAAGCCGAAAGAAAATCACGAAATGAACGCTGCGGCGGCGAATGGCCGCAACGACATCCTAACGACCCGCGACGTTCGCCGTTTCCGGCATGGGACGCAGATAGGGGCTGATGCGTTCCAGCGTGCGCGGACCGATGCCGCGAACCCGGCGCAACTCCTGGTGGTCGGTGAATGGTCCTTCTTGCTCGCGCGATTCGACAATGCGTCGGGCCAGGGCTTCGCCAATGCCGGGAAGCTGCGAAAGTTCGGGCCAGCCCGCCGCGTTGACATCGACTTGAAATCGCGCCGTTTGCGCCGGCAGACGCTCGAATTCGACCAAACGGCCGCGCACGCCTCCCTGCGAAACCCACCACAGTCCCATGGCAACAAGCGCTACGCCGACAAGCCCTGCGACGGCCGCCTGATCGGCACGCCGTAATAGCCACTGGGGACCGGAGGGTTTTGCCTTAGGCGCCATGCGAAGTAGTCGTACTGCAAAGAAAGGGCGTGGTCGACGTTAGCGCGGCGCGCCGGCCTCGGCCATATCGCGCGCATAGCCATACTTATCGATATACGCGCGCCACCGTTTCGCGATCGCCTCGCGCAGCTCGGGCGCCAGCTCGCGATACTTGTTGGTCTCGTAGTTCTTGTTCGCGGCCGTGTATTGCTGCAAGGCTGGAAGAATTTCTTCGAATCCTCCCAAATCGAGTTTTTCGTAAACCTGCTTGATTCCGCCGATCGGGTCGGCCACAAGCTCTTCGTAGCGCATCTCGCAGAAGTTGCCGGAGGGGATCGACTCGCGATCGATCTCAAAGCGCTCGTACATGCGCGTGAAGTTCGCCAGCACGTATTCGTCCAGCCCCTCGAAGCGTGGCTTCTGCATCCCTTGCGTCGAATACAGTGTCTTCCACAGGTGTACGGTCGAGGGAAAGATCACGAACGGGTCGCGCACGATGTGGACGAACTTCGCGTTGGGAAACATCTCCAGCAGCACTTTTACGCGGCCGGTATGCGGGGGCGATTTCAGCACGATCCGCTGAGGCTGCGTCGTCCGTTTATCGATGTATTGCAGAAAACGTCGGAATATCTTCTTCCAGCGGTTCAGTGCCTCGGGCGGCACGTGCTCGAGCGTCCAGTATTCCTGGTCCTGCGGCGGCTCGTTCGGGAAGGCAATTGTCAGATAGGGGGACGGCAGCCCGAGATTGCACAGGGCGAACTCGTCTTCCTGAGGGCGATGCCAACCGGCGGCCATGTTGTCCATCGGCCGGCGCTCGGGAACCATATACGCTAGCAACTTCGTGCCGATCGATTCGGTAATGACGAAGTGGTTCGGCGCGAAACACTCGAACGTCGTCGGGTACGTATGACGCTTGTCGAGTACCAGCAACTCGTGCAACAACGTGGTGCCGGACCGCCAATGCCCCAAGATAAACAAGGGAGGGCAATTGAGATTTTTCTTGACGCTCCAGCCGACCAGGATCCATTGCCAAACTCGGTAAACCGAGTGAAACACGCTGAATGCGGTGACCATCGGCAGCATATACCACCACTGCCAGCCGAGTCGAAATCGATTTTTGAAAAGCAGCCGCATCCAGGCGGGGAAATTCATCCCATCCCAGAACATGGGCATCCATTCCCGCGCCTTTTTGGGTGGCTTGGCCGGCGCGGCATTGGTCGGGGGAACTTGCGTCATCATGTTTATGTTAGTGGCGCGAGCGGGGCGCGGCTGGCATATCCGGCGCGCCGCATTCTACGCGGGACGATGTTCGAGAAAGGCTTGGCAAATGCCCCCCCTATCGTAACGTTCACTGACCGAGATCGGCAAGCGTCTCGGATCGACGGAGTCGGCCTCTAAGGCAAATAAGGGTCGCCACTTAAGGCATTCCGCAGGGCATCGCAAAAGGTCGCAAATTCGATGAGGCCGATTGTTAAATCGCCCTAGACATTGGGGGGGCTTTTGTTTAATGTCCCCGCCCTTCACTTCTGCTTTTTTCAACCGTTTCCCAGAGACCCGCGAAAGCGGGTTGCATCTCGTGTCATCCCCTGGAACCAATCCAGGCACAGGCACCGACCGTGTGCTTGCGCGCCTGACCACATTGATCCTTCCGGCTGGCCTCGTTGCCAGTCTGTTGGTGATTCTCGTCCCGATGCCGCCGGCATTGATGGACCTGTTGCTGTCGGTGAACATCGCCGTGGCCGTGGTCATGCTGTTGACCACGGTATACGTCCGTTCGCCGCTTGAGTTCAGCGTTTTTCCGTCGTTATTGTTGGCAACGACTCTCGGTCGTCTGGTCCTGAATATCGCCACCACGCGCTTGATCCTGACCCGTGCCGATAGCTACGGCCTGGATGCGGCGGGGGGCGTGGTGCGATCGTTCGGCGAGTTCGTCGCCGGAGACCGGATTGCGGTCGGCCTGATCATCTTCTTGATCATCATCGTCATTCAGTTCGTGGTGATCACGAAGGGAGCGACTCGCATCAGCGAGGTTGCGGCGCGCTTCGCGCTCGACGGCATGCCAGGTCGCCAGATGGCGATCGACGCCGATCTGACCGCCGGCCTGATTGATCAGAAGCAAGCGCAGCGCCGTCGCGCCGATGTCGCGCGGCAGGCAGATTTCTTTGGCGCCATGGACGGTGCCAGCAAGTTCGTGCGCGGTGACGCCGTTGCCGGCATCGTGATCATTCTGGTCAACATCGTTGGCGGTCTTTTCGTTGGCGTCGTCGAGTCTGGCATGAATGTCGTCGAAGCCGCCTCGATTTTCAGCAAATTAACGATCGGCGATGGCCTGGTGACGCAGGTGCCGGCGCTATTGATCTCACTGGCCGCGGCTCTGCTAGTCACGCGCTCCAGCGAAGAGTCCGATTTGCCCGCCCAATTCGTGGGGCAACTGTTCTCGCGTCCCGAGGTGCTACTGGTTACGGCCGGGTTCCTGGGGTTGTTGACGTTCACGAGCTTGCCGTTTTTGCCGCTGTTGGCGATTGCCGGTGGTGCGTCAGCTTTGGCCTACGTGCTGACGCGTAATCGAAGGCGAGAGACCGAGGCCGCGGCCGTGCAGCAAGCCGCCGAGGTCAAGAAGGTGGAACCGCGTGTCGAGCAATACCTGGCGATCGACCCCCTGGAAATCGAAATCGGCATCGGCCTGATCCGGCTGGCCGACTCGAAACGAGGCGGCGATCTGCTACCGCGCGTGCAGCAAGTGCGACAACGCGTGGCCGCTGAGATCGGGATCGTGCTCCCCAAGGTAAGAATCCGTGACAATACGCGGCTCGATCAGAATCAATACCGCATCAAGCTGGCCGACATGGCCGTGGCCGACGGCCATATTCGCCCGACGCAACTTTTAGCGATCGAAACCGCGTCGGTGCTTGAACCAATCCCTGGCGCGGCCACACCAAGCACTGCTTTCGAGCGGCCAGGCGTCTGGATCGAGGCCGGACAACGCCGCCAGGCCGAGTCGCAGGGCTATGCCGTTCATGACCCGACCGGAGTGTTGACGGCACATCTCTCAGCGGTCGTTCACAAGCACGCCGAAGAACTGCTGACGCGCGACGCCACGCGTCATCTGCTGGATGAGCTGCGCGCGACTTCGCCGGCCGTGGTCGACGAGCTGGTACCGGGCGTTATGAAGCTGGCCGAGGTGCAACAAGTCCTGCACTTGCTGTTGCGAGAAGGACTACCGATTCGCAACCTGGGGTCGATTCTGGAATCGCTCGGCGATCATGCCTCGCGTACGTCCGATCCCCAAACTTTGGCCGAACATGCGCGGCAGAAGCTGTCCCGCACGATTTGCACCCGCTATCGCGACAGCGAACGCCGGCTGCACGTGCTGGCGCTCGACGCCGCGATCGAAGATCGCATTCGTGCCGCCTGTGAGAATACCGACGGCGGCCAGCTTATCCGCCTGTCGCCGGTCGCCGTCGAACGGCTGTGCCAGCAGATCGACGAACATCTTGAATCACTTACCCGCGAGCATCATCCGCCGGTGCTGCTGGTCAGCCCGCAGATTCGCGCGGCCGTCAAGGAAATCACGTCGGCCCGTTTACCGCACCTGGTCGTGCTGAGTTTCAACGAGATCACAACCGATACACGGGTCGATTGCGTTGCCGTCGTTGGTGATGCCGTCGCGGTCGCAGCTTAACTAGTCGACGCCCGATTAACTCCAATCTTCATCCTGGAAAATGTTCGTGGCAGACCACGGAATGAATATGGAAATCAAGACTTACCGTGCCAGCTCGATGCAAGAAGCGCTCCGTTTGGTGCGCAGTGACCTGGGGCCTGGCGCCGCTGTGCTGCACACGCGCGAAGCACCGTGGAGCCGATTGCTTGGCTGGTTACCTGGCGTGCGCCGGATCGAGGTCACGGCCTCGAATGATGTCGTCGTGCCCCATCGCTTTCCGCTGCTCGACGGCGACGACGAGCCCGAGGTTGACACCTTTCTCGATACCGAGGCGCCGACTACCGCGGCGCCACGAGAGCTGGCGCAGCAGATCAACGAGTTGCAGGCAATGGTCGAGGATCTCTGCCGGCGCAGCCGCGGCAAGTCGGCCCCCGATCTACCGGATTCGTTGTTCGGCCTATACACCGAACTGATCGATTGTGAGATGCCCGAGGAGCTGGCACGCGAACTGATGGAGCGAGTTCGCGACGAATCGTCGCGGCAGGAACTGACGGACGTAACGGCGTTGCGTTCGCGCGTTGCACAAATCGTCGAACGGGATATCACCGTGCAGGCGCCGATCGAGATCAGTGCCGGCCGCTGCCGCGTGGTGGCGCTCGTTGGTCCGACGGGCGTCGGCAAGACCACCACGATCGCCAAGCTGGCTGCCAATTTTCGCCTGCGCGATAAATGGAACGTCGGCCTGATCACGGTCGATACCTATCGCATCGCCGCGGTCGAACAGTTGCGCACCTACGCGGACATCATTGATTTGCCGATGCAGGTCGTCAGCACGCCGCGCGAGATGCGCGAAGCGGTCGAGCGGATGTCGCACCTCGACCTGGTATTGCTCGATACAGCCGGTCGCAGTCCACGCGACGAAGTCAAAATTCGCGAACTTCGCGCTCTGCTATCCGAGGCCCGCGCCGACGAGGTACACCTGGTCCTGTCGAGCGCCGCCAGCAGCGCCAACCTGGCCAACATCGCCGAACGATTCGCGCCGGCCGGCACCACCGCTCTGATTCTTACGAAGCTCGACGAAGCGAACGGGCTGGGGCATTTACTCCCGGCGCTGCGTAGCGCGCGACTACCGCTCAGCTACTTAACCAATGGGCAGAACGTACCGGACGACATTGAATCTGCCGACGCGAGGCGCGTCGCGCGCACCATTTTGAACGCGAACGTTCGCTAGGCCACGGCGGCCGAGAATCTAATCCCGGGTGTTCCGAATCATGTCCGATCAAGCATTCCGACTACGAACGCTGATGCACGCAGGCACGCGCCCCGGCGCGACGGCCGGCCATGCTGCGCCGACGCTGTTGGCAATTGCGGGCGCCAAGGGCGGGGTCGGCACGACGACACTGGCTGTCAACCTGGCGGTTGCCCTGGCGCAAGAGGGACGACGCACATTGCTGGTTGATGCCGATCCGCAACGTGCGGACGTCGCCGTGCAATGCGGCTTGACCGAGGGGCCCTGCCTGGCTGACGTCTTATCGGGCGCGCGTTCGCTGCACGAGGCCATCCGTCTAGGTCCTGGCGGCATTCAAGTCTTACCAGGTCGCTGGGGAGTACAAGCCGCGGCGGTTTGGTCGCCTCGAGCGCAGGACCGTCTTGTGTGCGAATTGCGTGAATTGGGACAGCACGCGGATACCGTGCTGCTCGACCTGGGCGCTTCGATCGAACCGGTCACACGCTTCTTTTGGCGCGCGGTCGATGAAGTCGTGCTCGTGACTAGCACCGATAGCATTGCTGTGATGGACGCCTACGCGGCCGTTAAAGCCCACTGCCATGATTCGCATTCGATCCGGATTGTGACGCTCGTGAACCAGGCGGCCGACTCGCAGACAGCCCAGGACGCTCACACACGATTGCAACGTGCGTGTCGGCGATTTTTATGCGTCGATACCAGCATGCTTGGTTCGCTGTCATTTGATTCGGCGGTGCCCGATGCGGCTGCAAAGACACGCCCCTTCGTCGTGCATGCACCCGATTGCGCGGCGTCCCAAGAACTGGCAGGCGTCGTCAGTCGATTAACGGCCCACATCGCGCGACGCGGCGAATCAATAACACGCGTTGTCGAACGCGGCGCCGCTTCGGCGGTTGCCGTCCGTTGAGATGTAGATATCGACACCGGTTCGCCATCGGCGGCCCACGCTACGACGAACGATAGCCAACGAAAAAAGTAAGACGACCGAGCGAGATTGCTTCAACTGATACGACCTCGACTGACGATAAATGGAGCGAGTTTCGCTTTATTCCGTTTAGCGGAAATGGAAAAGTTGCTGCGACTTTAACGGCAAGACGACAGCCCCTTCTGGCTCAAGCCCGAAAGACTGCCGACTGACACGCCGAGAGTTGCCGCGAGGAAAAATCGGAAAGTCCACGAAGCGCGTCGCACGGATGCGACTGGCTCGTGGCAATGGCGTCGTCCGGCTCGCCGCTCGTCTCGTACGAACGCATGCCTGGCAATGCGATCGCGGGATGAAGCGCCGAACCGAACGTCGCCTGGCTGATTCACGGAGGATGGCATGGTAATGACGATGGCTCCTGAGGAAGTGGCCCAAATCTGGGAGGCCTTCAAGGCAGATCCCAATAACCAGGATATGCGCAACCGGCTGGTCGAGATGTACCTGCCGCTGGTGAAATACAACGGCGAACGCATCTGGTCGCGTTTGCCTGAAGGGGTCGAACTGGACGACCTGGTATCGGCCGGCGTTTTCGGGCTGATGGACGCCATCGACGCCTTCGATCTTTCGCGTGGCGTCAAATTCGAAACGTACTGCGTGCCGCGTATTCGCGGCGCCATGCTCGACGAACTGCGCACCATGGACTGGGTGCCGCGCCTGGTACGCTCGAAGGCCAGCAAGCTGAACGAAGCGGTCAAATCGCTCGAAACCAGACTTGGCCGGCAGCCGTCCGAGATCGAACTCTCGGAACAGTTGCAGATCAGCGTCGCCGAGCTCGAAAAGATGATGCTCGACGCCAGCGCCGTGAACCTGATCAGCCTCAATAAGAAATGGTACGAGACTGACAGCTACAAAGACGTACGCGAAATCGACATTCTGGAAGACAAGAAGGGGGAAGACCCCACGCGCCGCATCCAGAAAAACGATCTCATGCGTTTGGTGACCAAGGGCCTGAATCGCAACGAGCGGCTGATCATCATCCTCTACTACTACGAAGAGCTGACGATGAAAGAGATCGGCGCCACGCTTGATCTCTCTGAGAGCCGCGTCAGCCAGATGCACAGCTCGATTGTGCAGCGTTTGCAAAGCCAACTCGAGCGGCGCCGCCCCGAGTTCAGTACCTAAGCCAGATTGCATGCCAAGCCATCTTGGCCCGGCATGCATCAAACCGCGAACTCGCAAAACGGCCGGGCAACCGGCCGTTTTTTTATTTGGTCAGCGAGCTGAAATACGCCAGGATCGCCAGCAACACCAATCCCAGCCCCAGCATCGCGATCGTCACGCGATCGTTCAGGTATTCGACCGATTCGGGCGGCTCGTTCTCGCGCCCGGCGCCGAAGTCGTGTCCGCACCAGGCGCAGCGCCGATAGTAGATGGGCGTAAAGGGCTCGTCGCAGGTCTGGCAAATGACGAGGGCCGCTTCGCCCTGCGCGCCGCGCGGCACGGGATCGTCGGCCGCGGGAAACGCATCGCTGGCCGTGTTGCAATACGGGCAGATCGTCATTCGCCCTCGGCCGCACGCGGGGCAAAGCTCGATCTCGCGGCCGGCGAATTCGGCCTCATCATCGGCTGCGGGCGTCGTGGCAATCGCCGCGCCGGCGCTGCGCGCTGCCGCGATGACCAGCGCCGCGCGTGACTCGCCTCGGAACTCGGCCACGACCTGACGCGCTTGTTCCGCATCGACTTCGGCCACGATCACGCGGGGCATGATCGCGCCGGCCGGGAGATCGCCCGCCGCTTGCCCCAGAAACGCGTTATCGACGAACGCCTCGATGCCGGCTTCGGCCAGCCGGTTGTAAACCAGGTTCACCAGCGCCGGCCGCGCGTCGGAAAACACCACGACTTGCCGCCGATCGTCCTCGGATTTTTCAGTCATGCCGGAAATTATACGGGGGCCTGGAATTAGGGAATATCGACACGCCTGGGCCGGCGCCCGCGGACATCGGAAATGCCGAGAAAACGGGCCGGATCTTACAGGTTTTCGGCCGCTCGCCAGACTAGACTTGATAGCTTCAGGCGGCCCTCGACGGCTGCGACATGCCCACCATTTGTTCCCTCCGCATCGATGATTGAAACTCGCACTTACGAAGGGGACGCTGCCCAGGTCGCTGATTTCGCCGGCCGCGTCTGGCAAGGCACCTACGCCGGCAAGATGATGTTGCCGCTGTGGGACGCTCGCTATTTCGATTGGCAATTGCTTTCCGAGCGGCCTGGCGGACGCGACTTTCTCGTGGCCGCGTATGAAGGCACGAAACTGGTCGGCAGCTTGCTGGGGGAGAAGTTCCGCTTTCGCCTGCACGACCAAGAATTCGACGCCACGATGGGAAGCTGGCTGACGGTGGATCCCGAATATCGCCGGCAGGGAGTCGGCATCAAGCTCTTCGAAGAGCAGCGGCGCCGGCACCTGGAGCACGACGCCAAGTTCCATCTTGGTTACGGGTATACCGGCGCGCGAATGAGCATGGGGCCGAAGTTCTGGAAGAGCTTTCCCGACAACACGGTCTTGCTGGGGCACGTCGGTTTTTGGGCGCGGATGTTCGATCCGCCGCTTGTCTCGCGTTGGGATCTGACGCTGCGCGATCGGCTCGGATCGCGAATCCTGGGTGCCTTTCAAACTCGGCATCCGCGACCGCGCCTGACGGGCGTCTATCGGCGCTATCGCCCTGAGGATTTGGAGGATTGTCTGCGGCTCGCCCATGGTTTGCTGAACCGCGTCGACATGGGCTACGTGTGGAGTGCCGAACGCCTGGCGCATCAACTGTCGGGCAGCGACATGCCGCGCACGCTCGTGGCTGAACGCAACGGTCGCGTCACGGGCTTCGTGAATTGGTACTTGTTGGACTTCCTGGGGCGTTACGCCCTGCCGGGTGCCATGGTCGACCTGATGGCGTTCGGCTCGATGTCCTTGGCCGAGAGCAAGGATTTAATCCGCGCCGCCTTGGATCAGATGGTCGAAGAAGGGGCGAAATTCGCCCTGGCGCTGCGGCTTCCCTGCTATCCGTTCATGCCTCTGGCACAAACGGGCTGGATCACGATGCCGCGCGATTTCAGCCTGATTTGCGTGAAGATGGACACATCATTCCCCTTGGACAAAGCCCGCCGGCTGCACATTCACTGGCGGTAACAGAATTGAATTCGAATCTGTTCGCGTACGCGAGTCGTAAACAAGAATAGTGATCTTGTTGTCGATCGGGCAGGATCGGCATCGCATCAGCACCGAGATACGTCGCCTACCGCTTCGTATCCTCGTAGATGGCATTATGCGGTACACGATTGCCCCACAATTGACCAAAGAACTCGCCTACGACTGGGAAGTCGTCAGTGGCGAGTTCGACGATCCCTTCATCGATCCGCGCATGATTGTGGCGGTGCAGGAGAGCATGGGCCACTTGTGCCACTTTCAGAACGTCATCGTCTATGACGAAGAAGATCGGCCCGCCGCCGTGGCCTGCTTCTTTGTCGAACGTGCCGACGCCCTGATGATGGCTCCGCAGCCGGTACGTCGACTGGCGAACGTCGTGCGGCGCGTGCGGGGGAACTTCCTGCGATTCCCCATGCTGTTTTGCGGGCTTCCGGCCTCGGCAGGCTGGAACCAATTGCGAGTGCGCCCCGGGGCGGACGTGCGCGGGGCCCTATCGGCCGTTCATCGTGCCCAAGAGAGCCTGCGTCGCGACGTGCGGCCTCGCGCCACAGTGTTTATGGAATTCAATGACCGGCAGGCCGAGGAATTGGCGGGGCTCTCCGAATTGGGCTATGCACGCGCTGACAGCCCTCCAATGTATGTGCTGCCCGCCGAAGGGCGCACGTTCATGGAATACCTCGGCACGATGAAATCTCACTATCGTCGAGTGATTGCAGGATCCGAGCGCAGATTCGCGAAATCCGGTGTCCGCGTGATCCACGCTACTGGCGCTGCACCGTTTCTCGACGTGTTCGACGACGAACTGTACCAACTCTATGTGCAAGTTGTCCGTCGCGCGGAAGTCATGATGCACGTGCTCCCTCTAGAATACTTTCGCGCCGTGGCGCGACGCTTCGATCAGCAGTTTCTGTCGACGTTTCTTTATCAAGGCGAACGACCGGTTGGATTCGCTGTTGGCATCGTCACCCCGGCGGCTTATTACGGCCTGTTTATCGGGTTGAATTATGCTGCCAAACTCAACGCCGAAAACCAGGCAACAGATCTGTACTTCAACCTGTTTTATCAAAACCTGCGGTACGCCATGCAGCGCCGTGTGCAGAGCGTTTTCATGGGCTCGGATTCCGATCGCTTCAAGCTACGGCTTGGTTGCCGTCGCCAGCGTCGGAACGTTTTCATCCACTTGCATGGATTGCTCGATCGGCCGTTTCGCCAGACGCAGCACTGGTGGCTGCGACCGCACAAACCGGGCGAACCCGAAATGGACGTCTTCCGGGCACCGGCCGACATTGCCTCGTCGAAGTTGCGCTCGATCGTCGACAATCTCTGAAAATGGACCATTCCGCGGCGAGTCACACTGCCGGAATCGGTGGAACGTCGATGCCCAGCGCCGTGGCCAGATCGATGGCGTGCTCTTGTTCCTGGACAAGAATCTGCCGCAGTACTTCACACAGGGCGTACTCTTCCAGAGCGTCGGCCTCGCGAATTCGATTGCGGTAGTTGGCAATCGTCTGCAACTCGTTGTCCAGGTCAAATTGCAGCATCTCTTTGGCTTCTTTCGAGGTTTTTACTGCCTTCGGCGTGACCGTGGGCGATCCGCCCAAGTAGTCGATTTGATTTGCAATCTGTATCGCGTGGGCTAGTTCTTCGCCGGCGTGCTTCTCCAACTCCTTGGCGATGCTCATGTACGCTGCGCCTTTCAGCACCTGGCTGTAGTTCACATACGCAATGATCGCCTGATACTCGCGCGACAGATCTTCATTCAACGCAGCGATCAGCTTTTGGCGGACAGCGGACTTATCGTTGGACATTTCTTCATACTCCCTGGAGATGTGGATACTTGTTTGAAATAGAACTTAACGTCGCGATTATCCTAACGCTTTGCCTGGGCGAAGGGCAGTCTCGTCCTCTTTAAGTCAAAAGAGCCTTCGTAGCGGTCGCCCGTGAAATTTGCGCGAAACGATTGGGCATCGATCCGCCCGCGCCATTGATACGACGCGCCGTCGACGATCGCCGTGCCGCGCAGATCATCAGGCGGCCCTTGAAACGTCACATTGTGATCAAAGTCGACTCCTTGCCATGTTCCTGAGAAGCGCGCCTCCCATTTTTGATTCGCCAGGGGAGTGGCAATGCAGTTCATGACTCCGTCCAGCTTGCGATTGGTGGTTTTCCAGGGCCCGGTGAACGCGTAGTCTTCGCCCCGCTTGTCGTCGGACGAGACGAACATGAGTACTGCGCACATGAGAAACTTCATCGTCCCCCTCCTCATCAATCGCCCTGGACGCTTAAAGATCGGTTGGCACTCTCGTGTCCAACTTGGGCAAATTGCGCGCCATCGAGCCGCGTTATTCAATGGCCGGCATTCACCTGCGCCCTCTTAGGCACGTCTTTTGCGTCGGGGAGCGAAACAGCTGGAAATCAATTACTTATTCCTGCGCCAGGAGTTAGGGAAACTGGTTGACCCCATGAGTAACGGAACTGCTACCAAAGGACCTTCAGACGCCCCGCGCGACCCTGCATCCATCGCCCGCGATTGCGCGAAGTCTGCCGGCCTGAAATATCTTGTTGACAACGTTCCAGGCATTCGCCGGAAGTCTCGAGGCCGCGCGTTTACATATCGTTTCCCGGACGGGAAGTCGATCCGTGACGCCGAGACCTTGGCGCGGATTCGAGCGCTCGCGATCCCGCCTGCTTGGACCGATGTCTGGATTGCCCCCGTCGCGAACGCGCATCTGCAGGCTACGGGGCGCGACGCCAAGGGGCGAAAGCAATACCGTTATCACGCCCGCTGGCGCGAATCACGTGATGAGAGCAAGTACGACAAGCTATTACTCTTTGCCGGCGTATTACCGCGCATTCGGCGGCGCGTCGATCGTGACCTGCGCCAGCCCGGTCTCGCGCGCGAAAAGGTGCTGGCCACGGTGGTTCGATTGCTGGAATCGACGTTGATTCGCGTCGGCAACGACGAGTATGCCCAGCAAAATAATTCGTTCGGTCTGACGACCATGCGCGACCGGCATGTCGACATCAATCGCGGCAAGATTCTGTTTCATTTTCGCGGTAAAAGCGGCATCGACCACACGCTCGACCTGCGTTCGCCCCGGTTGGCCCGGATCGTGAAGCGTTGCCAGGATCTGCCCGGCCAGGAACTGTTTCAATACCTTGACGAAGATGGCCAGGTGCGCGACATCGGTTCGGCCGACGTTAACGACTACCTGCGCGAAATCTCGGGCGAGAATATCAGTGCCAAGGACTTCCGCACCTGGGCCGGTACCGCCTTGGCCGCTCGGGCATTGCAGGAATTCGAGGACTTCGATTCTGGCGCCCGGGCCAAGCGAAACATCACGCAAGCCATCGAACGAGTCGCAGAGCGGTTAGGTAATACCAAGACGGTATGCCGCAAATGCTATGTGCATCCTGCCGTGATCGACGCCTATTTGGACCGGTCGCTGATGGACATCGTGCGGCGTCAAACAGAACGTGAGCTACGGCGTGGATTGGCTCACTTGAAGCCCGAGGAGGCAATCGTCCTGGTGCTTCTGCAGGATCGCATGAAGCGCGAGCTGAAGCCGGGCCGGAAAACAAGGCCCTCCATCCCCCGCTCAAGCATCCGCTTCAAAACGCCGCATCGTCGGCTATCTGCCTGATTCGGCTACCTGGCTCAAAAAGGGGATGGTCGCTGCGCCGCCACGGTGGCCGGCAGCGTACCGCTTCCCATACCTTTCCGCCTTAACGCCCACGACGTTCTCTTTTGCGCATTTCACCCCGAACCGTGGCATGCCTTTCGCATTTGTTGCGTCGCCGCGCGAGGCAATCGCTTCGCCAGAAGACTCTGAAGTCGTCTTCAAGTCTCTTTAAGGGGGGGATCCATAATGGCAGTCAACGTTCTGGTGGTGGATATCGGTGGGACCAACGTCAAGCTGTGGATAACGGGCGAGGCCGACAAGATCAAATTCCCGTCCGGCAAGTCGCTCACACCGGATCGCATGGTTGATGAGATCCAGAGGCATCTTGCCGGACGGACGGTTGATCGCGTGTCGTTGGGCTTCCCCGGGCCTGTCGAGAAGGGGCTGCCCGCCAGCGAGCCCTACAATCTCGGGCCGGGCTGGGTGGGCTACGACTTTGCCAAGGCGTTCAACGCGCCGACGCGCGTCATGAATGATGCCTGCATGCAGGCCCTCGGCAGTTACGAGGGAGGACGCATGTTGTATCTAGGGCTGGGGACCAGCATGGGAAGCGTCTATATGGGCGAAGGGCACATCGCCCCGTTGGCCCTGGGACATTTGAAATTCTGCGGCGGCGAATCGTTCGAGCATTATCTCAGTCGCAAGGGGCTGGAACTGCACGGCGAAAAATCGTGGCGCCGCGCTGTGTGTGAAGCGGCCGCGACGCTGAAGGCCGCTTTCCTGGTTGATTATGTAGTGCTCGGAGGCGGGAACGCCAAGCACTTGAACGAATTGCCAGAAGGTTGCCGCCGCGGCGGTAGCCACAACGCTTATTTTGGCGGCCTGAAGATGTGGCATCCCGAACCGGTCCACGAAGCCAGCTTGTCGCTAATCCCCGCGCAAGCGGCAACCGCCGGCTGATCGACGAATGTCGATCGAAACTTTTCTCACGGCGGCGCGCTGATCGCCTCGAATATCTTGATCGCCGTTATCTCTCCGAAGAGGCCTGCGTGCGATATCTCTTACTGGCTTGCGATTACGACGGCACAATTGCCAAAGACGGGCACGTCGACGAAGCGACGATGGCCGCGTTTGATCGATTGCGCGCTTCGGGCCGAAAGCTGATGCTGGTCACCGGGCGAGAAATCGAAGACCTGCAGCACGTTTTTCCCAAGCTCGAAACGTTCGATCGGATCGTGGCGGAAAACGGCGGGCTGCTGTACTTTCCCAAGACAGGCGAGGAACGCCTGCTGTGCGCCCCGCCCGAGCCACGCCTTTTGACGACCCTGGCCGAGCGCCACGTTGCGCCCTTGTCGGTCGGGCGCACGATTGTTGCCACCTGGCATCCGCACGAAGAGACCGTTCTGCACGTCATTCGGGACCTGGGCCTGGAACTGCACGTGATCTTTAACAAGGGGGCGGTGATGATCCTCCCCTCGGGAGTGAACAAAGCCACGGGCTTGCGTGCCGCGCTATCGGATCTTGAAATCTCGCCGCATAACTGCATCGGTGTGGGCGACGCTGAGAATGATCATGCCTTCCTCGAGATGTGCGCGGTGTCGGTCGCCGTCGCCAATGCCTTGCCCAGCCTGAAGGAGCGTGCGGACCTGGTAACCGTCGGCGACCACGGTGCCGGGGTGACGGAATTGATCGATCAGATCGTGGCCGATGATTTGGCGATGCTCAAAGGAGTGCGATAACTTATCAAGATCGCAACCGTTCCCGCCTTAGGTCGCTTGCCCGATAACTTTCCCGAGCGGCGAACTCTTCGCGACCTTCCGGCCTAGCTTGCGAATCATGTTCTTCGCTTGGGCCGCTTGCAAGGCGCCCTGATCGGCTTCATCGCGATTGCACTCAGGCACTGACGCGGTATCCTCGGCCGGGCTGTTTTCCTCTTCCGAGACCTCACTCGTCGCGTCAGTAGCTCTCTTCGCGGCGGCCTTCGCCTCTTTCTCTTCGTCCGTCAGCGGTCGGTAGATATCACCCAGGACTTCCATGATCTCGCTTTGCACCCGGGCGCATTGCTGGAAACTGTTGTACTGTATCCAAAAGCGAACCTCGAAGATCAGCCAGTAGTTGTCGATCTCTTTCACTAGCACTAGCGGGTGCAACGACTTCACGACCTCGGGATGGGCAAACACGGTTTTCAGAATCTGCTCTTTGGCTTCAGTGATCTTGGTTTCGCGATCGACTGTGATGGCGAACGAAGACTGCACGATATTGTCCGAGAGCGTGAAGTTAGTGATCTGCTCGTCCAACAACGACTTGTTCGGCACGATCACCTCGTAATTCGCCTCGGTTTGCAATCGCGTGCTGCGCAGCCCGATATGCAGCACTACGCCGGACGTGCTGCCAAGTGTCACGACGTCACCGACACGAATCGGCTGCTCGGCCAGCAGGATGATACCGCTCATGAAGTTATTCATGATGTCCTGGCTGCCGAAGCCGGCGGCAATCGCAATGGCGCCTCCCAGAAAGGCGAATGCCGCTATTGGAATATTTAAGACGCGAAATGCCATCACGCCAAAAGCGGCGCAAAGCGTATAGAACAGAATCGAATGAATGGCGTCGGTCTTACCGCGATGAAAGCGAAAATGCCGTAGGACAAAGAAGCGAAACAGACGACTTACAGCCCAGGCGCTGATGACTCCGCCTACCACGTAGATCAACAGAATAACGAGCGTTCCCAGGGTGACGCCGTCCTTCTCTTCGCCGACGACCTTTTCACCTAATAACCGACTCAGGCCCGTGGCCGCGAGCCAACCTTGCTTTTCGGTCGGCGCTTTCTCTTTCATTTCGCTTTCGAAGCGATCGACCAAGCGCAGTGCGGCCTGCCCTTCGACGACGCTGGCAGCGCAGAGTTCGGCCAGCTCGTGCCGTTGCGCCTCGTTCAAAGCGCGCCACTCCTTGATGACGGCGTTATCCTCGAACGGCGGCGGCGCGAGCTTCGTTGGTGTCGAGGCGAGGGCCGGCTTCGCTTTGTCGTTGTCGGTGGCCGCCGAATGCTGCCGATTGTCGAATGAGCGCAAATTGTCATGCAACTCGTCACGGAATTCGGATAGCTCTTCGTGCCATTGCTGCAGTTTCGCTGGCTCAGGCTTTGTCGTTGCCACTTCGAAACGGCGCCGCCAGTATTTGCGCAGCCGCGCGAGCCATTCGATCCGTTCGTCCAGGATCACGACCTCGGCCTGGCAAGTATCGGCCGCGCCACGCCACGCTTCGGCCGCGGCCTCTTTCTCGGCCGGTTGTGCCTTGTCAGCGCTCAACTGCGTCTCGGTCGCGCGCTGCTTTTCTTCTAACTGCTGTAGCTGACGCTGGGCGGTGCCGCGCTGCGCCTTAAGCCGGGATTCCTCAAGAGCGATCGCATCCAACTGCTTGTCCCGGTCGGCCGCCGAGAATGCCACCTCTTTCCCAACGACTTCGATCTTCTTAGATAATTCCTTCTGCTTTGCCTGGCAAATCGCCGTGCGTAGCGTGTAAACCTCGATATCTGCTTCGCGCAGCGCTACCTGAGCCCGCTCCTGCTCAACCTTCAGATCGGAAAGATCACTCTCCGCCTTCTTAGGCGCGGAAGCCGCGTCGCCGTCCCCTGAGGGATGCACTTCGGCTTTCGCCTGGTCGAGCGCTTGATGGGCGGAGGCGAGCTGTTTTTTCGCAGTCTTGCCGTCGGCTGTTAACCCTTTTTCCCGCTCTTGTTCGACGGCCAATTGATCTTTCAGCCCATCCCACAGCAGAAACGAATACGGCTTTGGTTCATCAGGCTCGAACTTGTCGAGCGAATCGATCTCGTGGTCGATTCGCTTCTTTTCCGTCTCGAGTTGCTCTTTTTCCTGCAGACGGACTTTGTGCTGGGCGTACAGGGCATCAATGGCCCGCAACTGGTTGAGTCGCTCGTCGCTGGCCCCGGATGTCTCGGCGTTCCCGCCGCTCCCGGATTGATTTCCGTCGAGCTTACTGATCTCGGTGGCTACCGCAGCGCGCTGTTGCTCGAGCGCGATGGCGCCACTTTTAGGATCTGCCGTGGAGTCGCCTCTCGATGTCGCGGCTAGCACTCCGACGAACGCGAAACTGTAGAGGCTAAGTCGCATAACCGAGGTACGCCCGACCAAGCGAGCTTGACCATACGCTTGTTGGAGCAAACGTCGAAACGGTGGGTTTTGCATAAAGTCATCGTCCAGACGGCGTCGCGCATCGTCGGCAGGACCGACGGATTTTCGTTACCGGCCCATCATTTTGGCCACGAGGTACACGACGATGGCTCCGCCAATCCCTCCCCCTCCCAGCAGGTAGACCAACGAGTAGTCAGCGGCCGCGATGGGTAGCGTCGATAACAAGGCGTCCATGATTGTCTCCCAAAAAATGCAGATTCCCCGGGGCAACTCGCTCTCGTCTGGATAAACAAAACGGGTAGTTGCAAACTGCGTACCGAGACCCGATTCGCAGCCGAACGCTCGGAAAACAGCCCTTGCACCCCTCCGAACGCTCGAAATGCGACGAGCGCAGGACTGGCCGGCAATCCGCCAGAGGGTGGGCTCGGGACGACCGCCTGGGGGCGGCCTTTTTGGCCGTCCGTTCTACCGTTCGATTACATCAACTCTGCGGGCTACTGAAACAGCCGGCCGATTCCCTGGACGGCAAATACCAAAATCGCAACCGCCCCGGTCACGGCCAGCACGAGCAGTAGCGCCAGGCCCGCGAGGAATAGCCAATCCGAGCCGCGCGCCTTTCTGCGTTCATGAGGGAGGGCCTCCAAGTGCCGGCGTAGAATCGCCACGTTCCACTGGTTCGATTTCCAATAGACGTCGAACAGGTCGCCGACAAAGGGGATCGCGCCCAGCAGCGAATCGAGGGCCACGTTCATTCCCATGCGCATCAATGTTACGCGCGGCAAACCGTGGCGACTGGCCATCCCAATGATGTACAGCGAAACCAGCGACGTTATCGCGTCACCCAAGCCCGGCACCAGTCCCAAGAGCGCATCCAACCCGAAACGTATGCCGAGTCCGGGAATCTCGAACGCCGTATCCATCCAGTCGGCGATCTTCTGCAGATCGGCCAATTGGCGGTCGGAAGATTCGACGCTCTTGCCGCGTCCTCGCAGCAACGTGACAGGCACACGGATGACGCGATCGCTTGCAGATTGCATATATTGTTTCTCGATGTTTGCGGGAAATTGGGTTCTGTCGAAGGGAAATGCATATACCATGCCGGCTAAACGCGCTTGCGTCCGGACGACGCCGGAATTGGCCGATCAGTCCTGTTTGCCCGAGACGAATCTCCCGGTCCAGAGCCTGATCGGCACCGCATCGCATGGCTATCTGGTTATTCGCGGGCCGGACCGTGAGATTTGGGAGAACTTAAACCCCGCCGGTTCGTAGCGGGGGCCGCTCTTATTGATCGCCGGACGCTGGACGGTCATCATGAAGTGACAGTTACCTGCCCAACGGCCCACCGTAGCCAGCCTTGGCACACCCGCCTCGATCACGCGCTTAGACGGACCAAGGAAAAGATCCTTGCCTCGTTGTTTTCGAAAGACCACGAGTTACCGATGAGCACCGCTTCACTAGAGCCTGCGTCAGCGACCCCGCGTGATGGAGTTGGATCGACCAGGCCGCCACCGACGGATCGCCCTCGACCCGCCATTGGCGATCAACTGTATCGTGTCGTCTGGCGATGGCATTTCTACGCGGGCATGATCGTCGCGCCGGTGTTGATCGTCGTTGCCGCGACCGGTGCGCCGTACATCTTCAAGGATGAACTAGAAGGGGTCTTGTACCCCGGCGTCACGTATGTCGAGCCGGCCACGGAACGTGTTTCGTACGAGCAGCAAATGGCGGCGGCCAAGGCAACCGCGTCCGAGACAGTACGCATCGGCCTTATGCAGGTATTCGCCGACCCGCGGCGCGCGACGGCCTTCGCGATGTTCGACAAGAAGTTTCAATTCGGTTACGTCGATCCGTATCGAGGTCAGTACCTGGGGTCGATCGAGCAAGGAAACTTTTTCGAAATCGTTCTGAAGCTGCACCGGACGTTATTTCTCGGTACTACGGGCCGGATCATGGTCGAGCTGACCACTTGCTGGACAATCGTCCTGGCGGTCACGGGCATTTACCTGTGGTGGCCCCACAAGTGGAATCAGCCGTGGGGCGTCTGGCTGCCGCGACTGCGCAAGAAGCCCTACGTTGTGCTGCGCGACCTGCACACCGTCACTGGCATCTACGTGGCGATTGTCGCAATCGTGATTGCCCTTACCGGGCTGATTTACACGTACGTGTGGGGATACGGATTTCAGTACGCGTCGCAGAAGACCGAATCGTCCGACATGTTCAGCAAGCCCATGCTGTGCAAGTCGCCCCCCGAGGCCAAGGACCTGCCCATCGACCGGTTCATCGAGATCGGGCACGAGAAGATGCCCGGCAAGTCGTTGAATATCTGGTTTCCGCGCGCTCCGAACGCGGTGTACATGGTGTTCGGCAGCGGCAATTACGGACCGCAGGTGCATCGGATGTTATTCATCGACCGCGCCACGGGCGAGGTCCTGGCCGATCGCTCGATTAGCGAGGCCAAACCTTTGTACTGGTTCGGGACGTGGAACTTCGCACTGCACGTCGGCTCGGTTTTGGGAATGCCGTCGAAGATTCTGTGGCTGCTGACGTGCGTAATCTTGATAACTTCCCCAGTGACCGGCGCCTGGATGTGGTGGGAGCGCCGCCCGCGGGGGACGCTCGGCCTGCCGCGCCGGATCGACAGCCGCCGTCCGCGCTGGCTGGTCGCCACGGTCACAGCCTGCTGCCTGTTTCTGCCCGCGATGGGGCTGTCCGTGGTGGCGGTGCTGGTGGGCGAGTTCTTCGTGTCGCGATTGCGACGCGTGTGGAGTTAGCCGATCGCACGCCGCTACCAGCAGCCGCTATGCGCACCGCCATCGACGTACAAGATGTGACCCGTGACGGTCTCGGCGTCGGTCAGAAACATGACCGCATCCGCAATTTCCTTGACCGTCGAAGGGCGACCCATCGGCGAGAGCCGCACCATCATCTCCTGGGGGGTGTCGCGGTGCAGCGGCGTGTAGACGACGCCGGGCGCGACGGCGTTCACACGGATATTGTCCTTGGCGTACTCCATCGCCAAGTGTTGGGTCACGGTTTCCAGGCCACCCTTGGTGATCATCGGCACGGCCGCCGTGACGCCTCGGATTGGATTGCGCGCCAGGGCCGCCGTGATCGTGACGATGCTCCCGCCGGTCTTCTGCGCGAGCATTTGCTTGACCGCAAGCTGCGTGACGTGCAAAAAGCCTTCGAGATTTGTCCCGACCAGCGACTGAAAATCCTCGGCCGTATATTCGGTGAACGGCTTCGTGAAGAAAATCCCGGCGTTATTGACCAACGCATCGATCGACTTGAAACGCGATAGCGCCGTCTCGACGATCTTCGCGGCGGTCGTTGCCTCGCCAATGTCTCCGTCCACTAGCGCGACATGGTCCGAGGCTGTGACCTCCGCGGATTGCGTGATTCGACGGGAACTGGCAACGACGTTGAAGCCCCGTTCGACGAACGCTTTCACGATTCCGGCGCCGATGCCTTGCGAAGCGCCGGTCACGATGGCTGTCTTTTTTGCACTGCTCATGAGTACCTGCCTGCGAATGTCCTGTCAGCCATCAGCACCAGGCGCTCACGGTGATTTGATGCACCACAGGTGATCCGTGGTGCGCAGGAAAATTGTACCGTCGGCCGCGGCTGGCGTGGCCCAGCACATTTCGTCGAGCTTGTTTTCATCGAGCAGTTCGAACTCGGGCCCAGCCTTAATCACGAACGTCTCGCCGCCCGCGTCCAGGCAGAAGACCTTGCCATCGTTCGCCCACGGCGAGGAGGTAAAGCCCTTCGCGCCCTGAACACGTTGCTGGTACGCGCGCTTGCCGTCGGTGGCGTCATAGCAGCTCAGCAATCCGCCTCGTTCCTCCAGGATGTACAGATATCCCTGGTAGACCAGCGGCGAAGCCATCGGTGGGCCCCCTTTTGGCAGCTTCCAGGCAATCTGCTCAGGCTGTTCCTTTCCGGCGGCAAGCGCGAACTTGCCAGCCGCGCCGGCCCGCACGGCTACCAAGGGACCGCTGCCTGCCATGCCACCGCCGGTACCGAGATAGACTCGCTCGTCATCTCCCACCGGCGTCGCTGCGCATCGGCCCACGAAGCCTTCGACTTCCCACAGCACGGCGCCATCTTTGGGATCGTACGAAACGGCACGTTTCGGAGAAGCGACGACTAGTTCGGTGCGTACCTTGTTGCGCCACAAGCAGGGAGTCGACCAGCCTGACTTGTCCTCGCGCGAGACTCGCCATTTCTCATCGCCGGTTTTCTTATCCAGCGCCACAAGAAAAGATTCCTTGTCGTTGTCGCATTGCACGATCAGGTTTTCGCCTGCCAAGACGGGCGAGCTTCCTGTGCCCCAGCCCAAGAACATCGGATAAACGCCTAGATCCTTGCTCCAGATATGCTTCCCATTGAGATCAAAGCAGAACAAGCCCGTCATGCCGAAATAGGTATAGAGATGTTCTCCATCGGTGACGGGCGTCTCCGAGGCATACGTGTTGGTGCTGTGCGTGGGAATCGCCGGCTTCTGCTCGGCGGCGAGTTGCTTCCAGAGAACGTCGCCCGTGTTGCGATCCAGGCAATAGACCTCGAAACGGTAGAGGGCATCAGGCTTCTCGCCGCCGAATCCACCACCTCCTCCGCCGCCGCCACCGCGGCGCCGGCGGCCTTCTCCCTTGGGACCGTCGCCATCCGCGGGCGGGCTCGGCCGATCTGCGGGCGCGTCTTGCGGATTCGCATCGTCGGCCGCGGGACGTTCGCGTCTTGGTCGTTCACCATCCGGACGATCACCGTCAGGACGCTCGCCTCCCGGTCGACCACCACCGAACGTGAACTGAGCAGGCTTTTTCTGATTCTCCGTGATGGCCGTGGTGATGAAGACTTTGTTTCCCCAAATCACCGGCGAGGACCAGCCGACGCCCGGGATCTCGACCTTCCAACGGATATTCTTATCGACGCTCCACTGGGCTGGCAATTTCGACTCGTCGGTCAATCCCGCACCGCCCGGCCCGCGAAACTGCGGCCAATCCGCGCCGCGCGCGGCGTCGGTCAGCGCGACTAGGCAAAAAGCAAATCCGATGAACAGTTTTCGCGACATTTTGATACTCTCCCGCTAACCATGGATCGGTTTCGGTCGACGTTTAAGGATGCCCGGTTTTCATCACGCGCTTTTGAGCGCTAAGGAATTCTTCGAGTCGTTCCACCGTGTTGAAGACATTCGACGGATAGAGCCCCAGAATCTTAGCCGCAACGTATTCCGTAATTCGTACAAACATCTCTGCATCTTGTCGGACAAAATCTCTATCTGGGAAACGACCGTAGTGAACGAGTCGATTTCGAATTGCGACGAGATCATCGAGGCGCGATTTTTCATGCTTCTGAAGTTCGACTCGAACTCCGAAATGCACTAACAGAAAAGCGATCTTCTCCTTCGCACTTAGACGTTCGATAGACGCGTTTGACATCCACGCATCATTTAGACACGCGAATAAATGCTCCCAAATGGTCCAACATTGTGAGAACGCAATTTCAAGCGATCGCTGCTGCATGGCGATTTTCAGCAAAACGAGGAAATAACCGTTTCTATAGCCTTTCCGCCACTTCTCGTCATTCAGTCGCTCGTAGATTTTGGGAAGTTGCTCTAACAAGCCGATGTCGACCTCGTCAGTTGGATTATCTGTCGGGTTAAATCCCTTAAACGGAACAGAGCAACTGAGCACGCCACCCCACGGAAAACAGCGAGGATCTGCGAGTATTGCAAATGGTTTATCGCCGAACCGCGACAGGTCGACAACGAATACATCTCGCTGCGTAAATAGGCTAAGCAGCAATAGGATATCATCCAGCGCCGTCGCATGTGCGAAGCCCCATGAAATCGCTGCGGGAGGGATAGGGTTTGGCGTCGTGGCATTCGCCGTGTGGGCGTGGCCGCCGGTGCAGACTTCCCGGGAGCCCTCTGGATCATGCACGCTGACGAGGTGCTGTAATGCGCGAAATCGACTCGGGTAATCCACTACCCGCGAGAACTCGTCGCCACAAATGGACAACGTCTTGCAGTTAAGCGGAAACTCAAGATTGTAAACGGCGAGTTCCACACGAATCGCTCCGAGCGCCGCTACTCCCCCATCACATACGCGAACATCAGCGGCGCCACGATCGAGGCGTCTGAGTTGATCATGAACTTCGGGGCGTCGCGGTCCAGCTTCCACCAGGTGATCTTTTCGTTCGGTACCGCGCCTGAGTACGAGCCGAATGAAGTCGTCGAGTCCGAGATCTGGCAGAAGTAGCTCCACAGGCTGACGTCTTTTTCCAGGTCCTGGATGATCAACGGCACCGCGCAAATCGCAAAGTCGCCGGCAATGCCGCCGCCGATCTGGAAGAAGCCGATCTGCGACTTTTCGACGGTCTCCAGGTACCAGCGGACCAGGTGCTCCATCTGCGCCGTGCCGCTCTTGATCGCGTTGTGGCTTTTGACGCGCCCTTCTAGAACTCGGGCCGCGAAAATGTTGCCCAGCGTCGAATCCTCGAACCCCGGCGTGTAGATGGGGATCTTCATGTCGTAGGCGGCCCACACCCAGGAATCTTCCTTGGGAATGTGGCGCACTTTTTCCAGCACACCGTCCTTGATCAGGCGATAGAAGTATTCGTACGAGAAGTACGATTCGTTCTTTTCGGCCGCTTCGCTCCAATACTCGAGCAGCTTCCCCTCGATGCTCCGGATCACGGTTTCCGGGATGCAGGTGTCGGTCACCCGGTTGAACCCCTTGTCGCGCAGCGCGACTTCGTCGTCCGGCGACAGGTCGCGATAGTGCGGCACCATGCAGTAGTCGCGATGCGCGACCAGATTGAAAATGTCTTCCTCGAAATTGGCGGCCGTGCAACTGATGGCGTGAACCTTGCCGGCGCGGATCATCTTGGCCAGGGAAATGCCCAACTCGGCGGTGCTCATGGCGCCAGCCATGGCTAGAAGCATCTTGCCCCCCTCGTCGAGATGCTTTTTCCAGGCGCGCGATGCCTCGACGGTCTCCCGGGCGTTAAAGTGCCGGAAGTGATGATCCATGAATTTCGAAATCGACATTCCGCAAAGCCCTCCCAGGTGCGCCTGTCGAGACTCGATCCGCTATGCCAACCACGGCAATCACGCGGCGAGTTCAATCGACCCAGGCTCGTAGTAGCAGATTAATTCCCTCCCTTCCAGGGAGGGCGCAGGAAGGTGACAGGCAACGAAACGTTCGCCCCTCACCTTACCCTCTCCGCGAGGGAGAGGGATTCGGAAGACCCTTCGAACGACTCTCGCCCCCAGGGGGCGAGCAGTGCGTGATTTCTTGCAAATTGTGCAGCCGTGGTCGGGCCGATTCTAACGGACGCTCATTTCGCAGCTCACCCCGCCGGCGGCCGGCAGGTACGAGCGACGGACGTAGTCCATCACCATGCGGTGGGCGCTGAACCGCCAGGCCAGCGAGCCGATCGAGTTCATCATCCGCCGGACCCACATCCGCGGCAAGCCGTCGACGTCGCGGTCGTAATAGAGCGGAATGACCTGCTCTTCGAGCGTGCGATACAAGTCCTCGGCGTCACGCGCATCATTGATCTCGTCCGAGACGTGGCTCGTCCCCTTGCCAATGGAAAAGCCGTTCGAGCCGTCGAACGCCTCGGCCCACCAACCGTCCAGCACCGACAAGTTAAGGCCGCCGTTGAGCACGGCCTTTTGACCGCTCGTACCCGAGGCTTCGAGCGGACGGCGCGGATTGTTAAGCCACACGTCGACGCCTTGCACCAGATGCCGGCAGACGTTGATATCGTAATCCTCGATAAACGCGACGCGCGAGGCGAAGCGCTCGTCGTGCCGCAGGTTCGAGATTTTCTTGATCAGTTGCTTGCCGGGCTCGTCGGCCGGATGCGCCTTGCCGGCGAACACGATCTGGATTGGCCGCTCGCTGTCAGCGATCAAGTCGTAGAACCGATCGACGTCCGTCAGGATCAGGTCGGCCCGCTTGTAAGTGGCGAATCGTCGCGCGAAGCCGATCGTCAATACATTCGGATCGAGCATGTTGCGTGCTGCTTCGATCGATTCATCCGTTTCACCCCGCCGCCGACGCTGTCGGCTGACGCGGCGCCGTACGAACGCCAACAGCAAGCTCTTCAGCGTGTGGTGGATTTCCCATAGTTCGCCCGGGTCAACATTATGAATGCCTTGCCAAACCTCGGGCTCGCCCATTCGCAAGAACCAGTTGACCGGGAACTTACGGTCATACAACTGCTGCATCTGCCAGGCCAGCCAACTGCGGACGTGTACGCCGTTGGTGATATGGCCGATGGGAATTTCTTCTTCGACGCGCCACGGCCACAGATGGGCCCACATTCGGCGTGAAACATGCCCGTGCAGGGCGCTCACGGCGTTGGCGCGGCGCGAAAGCTTGAGCGCGAGCACCGTCATGCAGAAGGTTTCCCCTTCGTTCTGCGGCTCGACGCGTCCCAGCCCCATCAATTGCTGAAACGAAATGCCCAAGTAATCGCGTAACGGGCCCAAGTGCTCTTCGATCAAGCCGCCGTCAAAACGGTCATGACCGGCGGGCACCGGCGTATGCGTCGTAAAGACGGTGTGCTGCGCGACATCGCGGAAGGCTTCGTCGAAGCTCAGCCCGTCGGTCTCCATCATTTCGCGAATGGCTTCCAGCGACGCGAACGCGCTGTGCCCTTCGTTCAAATGGAAAACGCCCGGCGAGATCCCCAGGGCCCGCAAGGCGCGGACACCGCCGACGCCCAACACCAGCTCCTGGCGAATGCGCGTGCGGTGATCGCCGCCGTACAGCCGGCTGGTCAGTTCGCGATCCTCGGGTCGATTTCCTTCGACGTCGCAATCCAGCAAATAAAGATTTACACGGCCGACGTGCATCAGCCAGACCTTGGCGAGCAACTGTCCGGCCCGCGTATCGATCGAGACCGTGATCGGCTTGCCGTGAACGTCGGTGGCCGGCCGCATCGGCAGGTTTTCGACCTTGGTATCGATGTACTCTTCCTGCTGATAACCGTTGACGTCGAGCAGTTGCTTGAAGTAGCCCTGGTCGTAATACAAGCCGATTGCGACAAACGGCACGCTCAGGTCGCTGGCGCTTTTGACATGGTCGCCCGAGAGGACGCCCAGGCCGCCCGAATAAATCGGCACCGATTCGTGGATGCCGAACTCGGCCGAGAAATAGGCGACCGGCTTGGCACCCAGAACGCCAGTGTGGGTCGCTGCCCAGGCGTTTTGCGTCGCCAGATATTCCTTCAAACGGCGGAACGCCTGGTTGATACGGCTGTGCAACACCAGCTCGTTAGCGCGGGCGTCGAGCCGCTCGGGCGTGAATTCCGCCAACAGAGCGATCGGATTATGATCCAATTGTCGCCAGCGAATCGGGTCCAGGTCGCGGTATAATTCCACGACTTCCGGATGCCAGCTCCACCACAGGTTGTTCGCCAAGGCGACAAGCTTGTCGTAGATCGATTCGAACTCGACACCGCCTTTGGACAGGCCTTCGATAGACTTGCTGGGTGCGATTTCGGTTCGGCTCATCGATTATTGATCCTTCAACTACGGGCAATTCCTGGTTTGCCTTACGCACTCAAAGCCGGTGATTTTAGCAAGTTACGCCCCCGGTCGCGACCCCACTGCCGGACGTTTCGCACGTTTCCTACGCCAGCGACCCTCCGGACGGTGTACGACAAGCGTGAGATAGGCTTCTCATAATTCGCTCACGAAACGCGACCACCTACCTGTGCGCCTGCGAATCAAGAAAAAACGAGGAGAATCGATAGCCTTATGCCTGCCACGATAATCACCTCTCCGGATGCACCGGCGCTCGATGACCTTTGCCGCGAGCTAGCGTCGCGCACCGACGCGCTCGACCTGGCCGGCAGTTGGCCGGCCGAGCAGTTGCAATTGCTGGGCAACTACGGCGTCTACCAGTGGTTCATGCCCAAGGCGTGGGGGGGACAGGAATGGAGCGAGCTTGATTGCATTCGCGGCTACCTCCGCCTGAGCGAAGCCTGCCTGTCGACAACGTTCATCCTGACGCAGCGCACCGGAGCCTGCCAGCGAATCGCCGACGGCGAGACCTCGCGCAAACGCGACCTACTGCCGGGCTTGGTCTCGGGTGAGTCGTTTGCCACTGTCGGTATTTCGCACCTCACGACCAGTCGACGTCACCTCGGACGCCCGGCACTCGCGGCCCGGGAAACCGCGACGGGATTCGTGCTCGATGGTTTCAGCCCTTGGGTTACCGGAGGCGCGCATGCCGATTCGATCGTCACCGGGGCGACCTTGGCCGACGAACGGCAGATCCTGGCGGTCGTCCCCGCCACCCTGCCCGGGATTACGGCCGATCCTCCGGCCCAACTGGTCGGGCTGTCTTCGAGCCATACCGGCGCCGTCCAATTTCGCAACGTCGAGCTGTCGCGCGAGTGGCTGCTGGGAGGGCCGGTCGAAAACGTCATGTCACGCGGCATCGGCGGTAACACCGGCGGACTGCAGACGTCGACCTTGGCCATCGGCCTGGCACGTAGCGCCATCGATTACCTGCAGGCGGAGTCGCAAAAGCGAGAAGACCTGCGCAGCGCAGCCGACGCGCTAGCCCGTGACGCCGCCAAAGCCGCCGATGATCTACTGGCGCTGGCCGGTGGAAATGCCGCGTGTACGCAGCAAGACCTGCGCTACCGCGCGAATAGCCTAGCGCTACGCGCGAGCCAAGCCGCGCTGACTGCCGCGAAGGGAGCCGGTTATGTGGCTGGCCATCCGGCTGGCCGCTGGTGCCGAGAGGCGATGTTCTTCCTGGTTTGGAGCTGCCCGCAACCGGTCGCCGCCGCCGCGCTTTGCAACCTGGCCGGCCTGGGCGATTGATGCTCGGCCGTGCCACCGGGACACCGTCCTCTGCTTTGACACGCGCCGGCGCGGACTTCACAATGCTCTTTCTCTGGCCTGCGACTGTTGCCGGAATCGCGCTGCCGCGGCTACTTCCCCAACTGCCAGCAGCCCCGGGTTTGATTGCCGCACCACCTTGATTGCCGCACCACCTTGATTGTTGCACCGCTTGACTGCTTCAACTGGAGCTACGATGTTCGATTCCCGCTCGCCATCAATTTTTCCGGATCAGCCTGGCCGCTCGTATAGCCGTCGATCGTTCTTGGCCACTACCGGTTCGCTTGCCGCGGCGGCTGTGTGGGCTTCGCGTGCCGAAGGCGTGGTACAGCGCAACGTGACGTTCGCCGACTATCCTTTCAAGCTTGGCGTCGCGTCGGGTGATCCGGCGCCCGATGGCGTCGTGCTGTGGACACGGCTAGCACCCAAGCCGCTCGAAGGGGGCGGCATGCCGGCCGAACCGGTCGAGGTCGACTGGCAAATCGCCGAGGACGAACAGTTCAGCAAAGTTATCCGGCACGGCACAACCGTGGCCACGCCCGATTGGGGGCACTCGGTGCATGTCGAGGTCGATGGCCTCGAGCCTGGGCGGTGGTACTGGTATCAGTTCAAAGCCGGCAGCGAGACAAGCCCCAAGGGACGCACGCGCACCATGCCGCCGGTCGATGCGGCTTCGCCGGGACTGCGCTTTGCGTTCGCGTCATGCCAGCATTTCGAGACGGGCTACTACACCGCCTACGAGCACATGCTCAAGGACGATCTCGACCTGGTCGTACACCTGGGCGATTACATCTACGAAGGGGCCGCGCGCGACGACCGTGTGCGGAAGCATCTGGGGGGCAAGCTCCAGTCGCTTGACGATTACCGAAATCGTTATGCGCAATATCGCAGTGATCCGGCGCTGTTGGCGATGCATGCCGCGGCGCCCTGGATCGTGACTTGGGATGATCACGAGGTCGAAAACAACTACGCCGGCCCATTCCCCGAGGATCTGAAAATCTCGCAGGCTGATTTGCTCAAGCGTCGCGCGATTGGCTATCAGGCGTATTACGAGAATATGCCGCTGCGGCGCAGCACGTTGCCGCATGGGCCTGACATGTTGCTCTATCGCAAGCTGCCGTTCGGCCAGCTTGCCAATTTCTACGTGCTCGACACGCGGCAGTATCGTACGGACCAACCATGCGGCGATGGTCACAAAAAGCCTTGCCCCGAAGTGTATGACGAAAAGGCTACGATCATTGGCGAGGCGCAACGCAACTGGCTGCTCGAAGGTCTCAACGCGTCGACGGCGAAATGGAATGTGTTGGCCCAGCAGGTGATGGTCACCAAGATCGATTACGCCGCGGGAGACGTGGAAGTGCTGGATATGGACAAGTGGGCCGGTTACGAAGCCGACCGCCGGCGGCTGCTCAATTTTCTAGTCGAGCGGAAACCATCGAATCCTGTCGTGCTGACGGGCGACATTCACACGAATTGGGCCTGTGATATGACGACCGATTTCAACCAGCAGGATGTGAAGAACGCCGGCGTCGAATTTGTCGGCACGTCGATCTCGTCCTCGGGTGATGGGCTGCGCGTGCCAGGCAACCAGGCCGCGATCCTGGCCGAAAATCCGTCCGTGAAGCTGTACAACGCCCAACGCGGTTACGTGCGCTGCACGGTGTCGCCGCGCGAGTGGCGCACCGACTACCAGGTCGTGGAATACGTGACTCGCAAGGGAGCCCCGCCGGTTACGCTCGCTTCGTTCGTCGTCGAGGACGGCCAGCCGCGCTTGGTGAAGGCGTAGTGTTGACCGTGGAAACTTACGCTCCTTAAGCGCGGGCCTCGCAAAGGCCAGCTACAGAGGGGTTAAACGTCTGGGTTCGGCACACGCGACGAATGGAGTTTGCATCTTGGACGCTCGCATCACATTGATCACTCTCGGCGTAGCCGACCTGGAACGGTCGCTTCGCTTTTACCGGGATGGGCTGGGACTGCCCACGACGTGGTCCGTCGATCGAGGAGTTATCTTCTTCAAAACCGCAGGTACCTGCCTGGCACTGTATCCCTACGACAAGCTGGCCGAAGACATCTCAGAAGAATTCCAGGTACCGAAAGCGAAGTTTGCAGGCATCACGCTGGCGCATAATGTTCGCACCAAGGAAGAGGTCGACCAAGTGCTGGCGAGCGCCGCTGCGGCCGGCGCGAAAATCGAGAAGCCAGGTCAAGACACCTTCTGGGGCGGCTATAGCGGATACTTTTCCGACCCCGATGGCTATCTGTGGGAGGTCGCCTGGGGCGCCTTTCCGATTCGCGACGACGGATCACTCGAGATACCGTGAGCCGCGACGAATCGATTTATCTCTCACTCGAACCCAACCATCTTCAACTAGGATTGCCCAACGATGAACGCCCACGATGTGATCAAGTTCTCGCTCGATTCTGCGACGCACGTTGTTTCGAGCCTGTTAGCCGATCTGACGGACGCCGAGTTGCTGCACCGCCCGGCCCCCGGTTGCAATCACATCAACTGGCAGATCGGTCATTGCATCAATGGCGAGCATCAACGCGTCGAAAAGGTGTTTCCGGGTTCCATGCCGGCGCTGCCGGCTGGTTTCGCCGAGAAATACACCGGCGAATCTGCCAAGTCGGACGACGCCGGGGCGTTCTGCAAGAAGGAAGAGCTGCTACGCCTCTTTGCCGAACAGCGAGCTGGCGCCGCTGCGGCCCTGGCCAAGTGCAGTGCCGAGGACCTGAGCAAACCGTGTGAAGGATGGACGCCAACCGTCGGTGCCATGTTCACCGGCATGGGCAGCCTGCACTGGATGATGCACGTCGGGCAATGGACCGTCGTACGGCGCGAGTTGGGGCGGGCGCCGCTCTTTTAACAGAGTCGGTCGACTAGCGCGCCACTGGCATCGAGGCGGCCGCCGGTTTTTTACGCACGGCAACCGGCTGATGCTGCGCTGCCGGACCGCCCGAGGATTGAATGCGATACAGCGCCGATTCGGTGCGCGCGAAAATGGCGCCATCGGCCGTGGCCAGTGAGGCGAGCATTCGACCGTCCAAAGTGTTCTCGGCCAGTTTCTTCATCGCCTTTCCGGGCGCAATCACCGTGGTCACGCCTTCTTCGCTAGTGATGTAAATCCTTCCGTCGGCCGCGAGCGGGGACGCTGAGAAGGCACCGCGCAACCGTGATTGCCAATGTTGCTTGCCGCTGCGCGCGTCGAGGCACGTGACTACACCTTGATCGCTCACCAGGTAGAGTTCATCGCCGACGATCAAGGGGGAAGGATCGAACGGGACACCGCGCCGCACCGTCCACGTCGCGTCGGCCGTCGAGATTTCACCGCGCGACGCGAGATCGATGGCATAGAGCGCCGTCGACGTGTAGCCCGACGATACGTAAACCAGTCCGTGGTCGACGACGGGGCGCAACACGACCGAATCACCACCATGCCGCAGCCGCCAGATTTCCCGCCCCGTGGCCGGTTCATACGACGCGATCATGCCACCGCCGGGGCTGATCAATTGATCCGCGCCGTTCACTGTCGTAAGTAGCGGTGTCCCGTAGCCAGGTTGCTGCGACTGCCGATCCGTGCGCCACCGCACACGCCCCGTCTGCCGGTCCAGTGCTACGACGGCCTGCGTGTCCGCGCCGTCGCAGTGAAAGATCAGCAGGTCGCGCCACACGACCGGCGAGCCGCCCGGACCATGCCGATGATCATAAGCGAGTTGATCGTTTCGCCACAGAACGTCGCCGCGCAGCGAGAGGCACGCCGTGCCATGCGCGCCAAAGTGTACGAACACACGATCGCCGTCGATCACGGGCGTGGGCGAAGCGTGACTGTTCTTTGGATTAATGGGGCCGAGGTCCGCCTTGTGGAACACTTCCACATCACGCAGCACTTGTCCCGTCAGCGCATCAATGCACAGGGCACGTAGCGAACCCTCTTGTTCGATGGCGGTGGTAAGCCAGATCAATCGGCCGCGGACGACGGGCGAGGACCAGCCAAGCCCTGGCAGCGGCGTTTTCCACACGACGTTTTCTGATTCGCTCCACTCGAGCGGCAAGTCGCGCTCGCGCGAATATCCTTGCCCGTCCGGGCCACGGAATTGCGGCCAATCTTCACCGCGCAGCGAGGCAGTTAGTGCCACGCACAGCATTGGAACAACGAGCGCGATTTGCGCGATGTGACGGCAATGAAAATCGAATCGCAGTCTCATGGGGAAGCTCGCACAGACGTTCATTTAACGATCTGCATTTCGGGGCGATTGCGCGACAGCTCTTCGATCCGCTCGTCCGAGACTTGTGTGTTGCGCAGGCGAAGCGAGTGCAGCCGTGGCATCTGGTCGATCACGACCGAGCCTTCGTCCGTGACGTGCGTGTCGTCCAGATCGAGCACCTCCAGCTGTCGCAGCCGGCCAATAGCGGGCATGCCGGTATCATCGACCTTGGTTCCGGCCAGCCCCAGGTAACCTAGGTTTGCGATGCGTCCGACGTGTTGCATCCCTTCGCTGGTGACTTCCGTATTGTTCAGAACCAGCATTTCCAGTCGGGTCAGGCTGGCCAGATGGGCCACACCGGCGTCGCTGACGGCCGTGTTCGAGACATCCAGCCGGGCCAGGGTCCACAGCTTACTCAGCTCGCGCACGCCTGCGTCGGTAATGCCGGTTTCGATCAGGTAGAGTTGCTTTAACTGCGGCAATCCGCGCAGCAGCTTCAGTCCCTCGTCCGTGACTTGTGTGCCATTGAGAAACAGGATTTCCAGTTGCGGCAAGTTCAGTACCTGCATCAAGCCGGCGTCAGTGATTTCGTTCCAAGTCAGCTTGAGCGATTTCAACCGACGCAGCGGGGCGAGATAGACCAGCCCGGCGTCTGTGATCTTGGTGTCGTAGAGAAACAGCTCTTCCAGGTTCGGGTGTGCGGCAACTACTTTCTTCAAGCCCTCATTGCCGATCGCGGTCCAATTGAGATTGAGAATCCGCAAGTGCGACAGCGGCGCGAGATGATCGATCCCCGCAGTGGTGATGTGCGTTCCCAGCAGTGACAGTGCTTCGAGCGACGTCAACGAACGTAAATGCGAAGCGCCCGCGTCGGTGATGCGGTCTTGGTTGAGCTTTAATCCTTCTAGTTGCGTGAGCTGCCCGACGATGGCTAGCCCCTCGTCCGTGATCTTGGTGCGTGTGAAGTCGAGCCAGCGGAGGTCAGGCAAAGCCTGCAGATTTTCGAGGCCCTCGTCGCCACCTTTCCAATACACGGCCATCAACTGCCGGCCGTCGGGCGTAGTAACCCATTCGATCAGGCCGCCGAGAGCGCGAATCGCGTCTTCGGCGCGGCGCGCGTCGGTTCCCTTAGGAGTGAGGGGAGCGACGGCGGCCGGTTTTACCTGATCATCGGTTATCGATTCGGAAGAGACGTCTTCATCGCGCGCGGTCGCCAAGTATGGTGGCACGCCGGCAGCTATTACCGCCGCGGTCACCAGATTAAGTACCAAGCGTGGTCGACGAGCGTACACCGAGACTTCCCCGCACTGAATTCGAGCGACGGTGGCAGAAGCCGGCACGGCGAGGGACACACCGCGCGGCGGGGAAGTCTAGGGGAAAGAGTTTTGCGCGGTCAATGCGACCGTTGGGCGGCGTATGGTCAGCAAACTGCTTGTTCGTAAGCAAGCGCGAAGCTACGCAAGACAGGCAGCCGGCGCGACGGTGCTAGCACGCGATTCGTGTGGATCAGTCGTCGCGGCTGATGATCTTTTGCACTTCGGCCGTAATCACAGCGGCCAACAAAGCATGGCCGTACTGCGATGGATGTACCCCATCGTAGGCCAACTGTGTCGCCCCCTGACCGACGCGAAAGCCCTCAGCGAGCGAGGGTGCCTCGATGAGGTGAACGCGCAGGTCTTGTTGCTCGCGCCGCGCAGCGGCGGCCGCCGCGATTTCTTCTCGGTGCAGACCCAGCGGGGGCACAATGCAAAAGAACCTTGCTCTTGGGCAAGCCTTGCGCATCTCCGTGAGCCAGCGCGTGTAGTCGGCCGTGATATTCTTCTCAAAGTCGTTGGTGCCCATCGCGCAGAAAACGTAGTCGGGCTCGGGCAGCAATCGCCCGTCGGTCAGTCGTGACGTCGTGGCGTCGTACCGATCCCAGGTATCGACCAGCCCCGGCAGATGAATCACGCGCGTCATTCCTTGTCCGCCGGAACCAAGCTGCCCGTATTCTGCCTGCAGCGCCTCGGCCACGATGGGGAACCAGGTGCCGCGCGCGTCGTTCACGTCGAGCTTTTGCCATGAAGTAAACAACCCGTCGGTGCCGACCCCTTCGACGATCGAATCGCCAAAACCGATGGCATGGCGCGGCCGTGACTTGGTCGGCTTGAGTGTTGCTTCAGCATCGAGCGATAGCCCGGCCAGGCGCAAGTGCGTCTGCGAAGAAGCCCAGCGCTTGTTTGTCAGATCCGCGGCGCGAAAAAAAACTTGCAGTCGATGCTCCTTCACCGGATCGAGATCATCGGCCAAGGGCAGCGTGTAAATCCCGCCACTGCGTGTGAGAGGAATCGTCGTGAAGGCTCTCTCGTCAATCGAATATTCGACGACCGGCATCGAGGCGGCCGGGCAATCGTTGTTCGCCGTGCCATCGATCAACAGGCCGACGTGCTGCGTTCCCTGAAAAGTGGTCTTGAGGTACGCGCCGGGCATCGCGGCCTCGGCCCGCGCCGTTGTGCCGTTCCCGTCACGGCGCCATGTATAGGGAGAGAGCAGCAGAGCGGGATTGTCGATCGATATCTGCGCTGTCGAAGGGGAAACGGCCTCGTCGGCCGCTTCGGCATTTGAATTCGAAAGCGCCACGACGAGCGCTAGTGGCAGGCATTGCAACCCGCGAGTTGTCTTTCTCACGTCGAATTCCTGTTGCAGTCGGCCGTTGCGCGATGAACAAATGCGGTCCGGGCCGGCGGCTTGGCCTCTTGGCGTGAGCGATTCGATCGCTCATCATAGTCGCATGCCCACCGGCGGCGCGACGCGCTGCCAGCATGCGCTGCCGCGAGCAGTCACGCAACCATTTTCGCATCCTCGACCGACAACAGGTGATGTGCCCATGATGCTACGTAAACAGAGTAACGTCGGAATACTGTGGCACAGTTTACGTTCGACGTGCGCCACCCTGGGTTTGCTGGGTGCGCTGCTTTGTGTCGGCAACGTGTACGCTGAACCTGCGACCAACAACGCGCTGAAGGTCGGCACCGGCACGGCGGAATTTGTGGCGACGGACGAGATGACCGTCGCCGGCGGCATTGGCGGCGCCAAGGTGCAAGGCCAAGAAGGGAAATTGCGGGCCGTGGCCGTGGTGCTCGAGCATCCGGTTGGCGGGAAGTTCGCCATCGTGGCCTGTGATGTGCTGTTTGTGACCGATGCCATGGTGCAGGCCGCGGCCGGCGAAATCTCGAAACGGTGTGGCATCTCGCCCGATCATCTGCTGGTCAATGCCACGCACACGCATTCGGCCCCCAGCACGGTTCGCGTGCATGGTTACGGCCCGGAGCCGGAATTCATAAAGAGCGTGATCGACGGCATTGTTAGCGCCGTTGAGACGGCCGATAAAAATCGAGCCGATCATTGCCGGTTCGCCTTTCGCATGGGCGAAGAAAATACGATCGGCGCCAACAGCCGGCTGTTGCTGAGCGACAACACGATCTATTGGATCGGCTCGCGCGAGGATGCGGTGCGCCCGACCGGGCCGTTCGATCCACAGTTGCCGTTGCTGGCGTTTTATGCACCGCAGGATAAGCTACGCGGCCTGATCTTTGGCCACTCGACTCACACGATTGGTACCGTGCGGCCGAACGTCCGCTCGCCGTCGTTCTATGGCCTGGCGGCGCAAGATTTGGAAGAAAAGCTGGGGGCCACGGTTTGCTTTTTGGAAGGGGCATCCGGCTCGACGCACAACATCGCGGGCGTCCCGGCCGCCGAGGCGATGTTGCGCATCGAGCAAGCCGTCAACGACACGCTAGCTAAGGCCGAAACGCGGCCCGTGACGAAACTCGCCTCGCTGCGGCGCGAGTTTAAGTTCCGCGTGCGCACGTTCGACGACGCCGTCGAGGACGAAAAAGTGCTGTCGTACTGCCGCAAACGGGCCCCGGATCATGCCGATGCGATCGCCAACATTTTTCGGCAGCAGCGGCTCGATTTGAAGGGAGAACAAGGTAAGGAGCGGCGTACCTGGTTGCAGGTGATGCTAATTGGCGACGTGGCGCTAGTCGGCGTACCGGCCGAGTATTTCACCTCACTGGGGGTCGATATCAAAAAGCGGTCGCCAGTGAAGGATACGTTCATCGCCGAACTGGCTAACGACTGGATCGGCTACCTGCCGGACCGCGAAGGGCACAAGCTGGGTGGATATCAAACCTGGATGGGGCATCAGAGCTATGCCGAACCTGGCACCGGCGAGCGGATCGCCGACGAAGTGATTGCCATGCTTCAATCGGTTGGTAAGCAGTAGTTGGTAGTTGGTAGTCAGCAGTTCGGACGCAGGGCGAGATCGAGGCTTCGGAAGTGGAGTGTTGATGTGTTGAATATCGCTTCTCACGATACAGCTAATGCTCGTCGCGCCTTGCGAAGGCTTGTCGGCGGGGCGATCGTAGTTGGGTCACTACTCGGCACGGCGCTGACTTGTGCAACCGCCGAAGATTTGCCGCCGGTCGGTCCGCGCTCGCCGCAAGCAGAGCAGGCCGGGCTGGTGCTGGCCGATGCGAATCTCGTAATCGACCTGGTCGCGGCCGAGCCTGATGTGATCAGCCCGGTTGCCATCTGCTGGGACGCCGATGGCGCGATGTTTGTGGCCGAGATGCGTGATTATCCGGTGGGACCCACCTCGGGCGTCATTCGCCGACTGGTCGACGCCGACGGTGACGGGCGTTACGAACGCTCGACAATCTTCGCCGACAAGCTGAACTTTCCCAACGGCGTGCTCTGCACCAGTGCCGGCTTGTTGGTCACCGTGGCGCCTGACCTGTTGCTGTTGCGGGATTCGGACGGCGATGGTGTGGCAGATACACGCCGCGTCCTATTCATCGGCTTTGGAGAAGGAAACCAGCAACTGCGTGCCAATGGACTGTGCTGGGGGCTCGACAATTGGATCTATGGCGCCAACGGTCGCAGCGATGGTGTGATCCGACGCTCCGATGAAGCGGCCGATCGCGGCGTATCGATACGCACGCGCGACTTTCGCTTCAGCCGGGATTTCCAGCGTTTCGAGCCGGTGATGGGGCAAAGCCAGTTCGGGCAGACGCACGATGATGATGGCCGACGGTTCTTGTCGTGGAATACCATTCCGATTCGGCAAGTCATGTTCGACGAAGCGGACGTGGCGCGAAATCCTTATCTGGCTGCGACGGCTGTGCATAATCTGGCCGAGCCGAACGACCCGGGCGAGGTCTTTCCGATCAGCGCACGACCGCAAACGTTCAATCGCGAATCGACGAATCATTACAACGCGCTGGCGGGCCTGACGATCTTTCGCGGTGATGCGTTGGGGGCAGAGTATAACGGCGATGCGTTCGTCGGCGAATCCCTCTCCGGCTTGCTGCATCACCGGCGATTGCAGCCCGAGGGTCCGACGTTCGTTTCGCAGCGTGTCGAACAGGGAAAGGAGTTCCTGGCCGGCAATGACTCGTGGTTTCATCCCGTGTTCGCCTGCACCGGCCCGGACGGAGCGCTCTACGTTGCGGATTTTTACCGCCGCTGGGTAGAGCATCCGCAATTCGTCACCGGGCAATGGCGCGACAAGGTGGACTGGCGCGAAGGCGTGGGTCATGGCCGCATCTGGCGGGTACGTCGCCGCGATCATGCGGTGATCGGCGCACCAACCTTAGGCAAAGCAACTGGATCGGAGTTGGTCGCGCATCTGAAACGTGCGAACGGCTGGCAGCGCGACACAGCGCAGCGATTGCTCGTCGAGCGCGAAGATAAGAGTGTCGTTCCCGAGCTGCTCGTGCTCGCTCGTGGCGACGATGCGCTTGCTGCGTCGCATGCGCTGTGGACGCTCGACGGGCTTAAGTCGCTCGATGACGCTGTGATTCTCGCCAGCTTCGATCATCCATCGGCCGAATGTCGTCGCCAGGCGCTGATCGTGGCCGGCGATCGGTGGACAAAATCGCCGCAACTGCGCGAAGCCGTCGGTCGTCTGGCGCGTGTCGAAAAAGATCCCGGCGTTTTGTTTGAACTAGCCCGCGCGGTCGGCGCGTTCTCCGGCGATCAGAAACTGCCCGTGCTTATGGCGCTCGCCCAGGCGCACGACGCGCCCTGGGTGGTCCGTGCTCTGTCGGCGAGTGCTGCCGATATGGCTGGTGCGTTCCTCCTGCAACTGGCGCGCGAGCAGTCCGCCTGGCTCAGCCGGCCAACGCCCGAGCAAGTCGAGACGCTCGAATACCTGGGCCAGCGTTGGGCATCAACCGAGAGTGCCACGGAATGTCTCGATTTTCTGGTCACAGCCGACGCTGATTCAAATTCCCTGGGTCGGCTGGCGATCCTGGCCGGGGCAGGGCAAGCCTGGCGCAGCGCTGACCGAAAGCCCGATTCGCGGTTGGGACACGCGATCAACGCGGCCGTGCTACAGGCTCTGGATAGCAGCGTGCGAGCCGATTTGCGTACATTGGCCGTGCGCGTCGTAGGAGATTTGGGATCGGCCGAGCAGGTGAATCGTTTGCTTCCTTTGACCGCGGCTGCCGAAAGTGGCTCGACGGCCGACGCTGCGGTGACCGTGATTTGCCGCCACGGCGACGCTAGCGCCGTCCGCAACCTGATCGACGGTTGGGCCGGGTATACTCCTGCGCGGCGCCGGATGATCAGCAGTGCGGCGGTCGAGTCGACGGTCGCCAGCCGGGAGTTCATCGACGCCCTGGCGCGCGAAGTGGTGCGCGCCGCTGAGATCGATCCCGCGGTACGCACGGCATACGAGAAATCGCGAGATGCTGACGTCGCCACCCGCGCAACGGAGCTGTTCGCGAAAGCGGCGCCGGCGCCACGCGACGAAGTGCTGGCCCGATATCGGCCGGCGCTCTCGCTACTTGGCAGCCGTGAGCATGGCGCAAAGCTATTCAAAGAACATTGCGCGACCTGCCATACGAATCTTGGCTTCGGTCGCCAGGTTGGGCCGGATCTTTCCGGAGTTGCCGGGCGGCCGAAGGAAACGCTGCTCGGCGATATGCTCGACCCCAGCCGACAGGTAGCGCCCGATTTTCTGAGCTACTCGCTGGTGACGCGCGACGGTCGGGCGCTGGCTGGCATCCTGGTTAGCGATACCGGTGAGGCCGTCACGCTGCGGCGCGGCGAAGGGGCCGACGACGTCGTAAGGCGCGCGGACATCGAAGAATTGCAGGCCTCGGGCAAGTCGCTCATGCCCGAGGGGCTGGAGCAACGCTTGAGCGTGCAAGACGTGGCCGATGTATTGTCGTTCCTGACGCTGCCCGAGCGCAGATTGCTCGAACAGCCGTAGCACAGGCGCAGTCGCCCACGCTTTCCCTGCAACGCGGCGCTTACGCAAAAAGAAAAGGCGGCTGTTTAGGCCGCCTTTTCTTCGCAAATGTCTTCGAACGCGAGTTGTGCTATTCCGCGTCGCCGTCGGCTTGCTTGGCTGCCGGCTTGGCTTCTTGATTCTGCTCGGCGCCTGCGTCGCGACGACGGCGGTTCGCACGCTCGGGTACGGCGTCCACCAGCGAGGCTTCGACCGGCACGGCCATGTCGTACCAGCCGATCATCATTTCTTCCCACGTCTGATCTCCCCACCGCACGGTCTCGTCGGGATTGGGATTGGCCAGGTTGTGCTCCGAGTTGTCGAAGTGCGCCAGGCAGTGCAGCGTCGTCCCCTTCGGCAAATTCTTCATGTCTTTGAAGATGAAGCTGGTCTGCCAGTTGAAGTCGTAATGTGGCACGTCGAGTAGCACTTCCCGCTTGCCATCGGGGTATTCAAGCTCGTAGTGGAATGCCTTGCCACGCAGGTGCATGTGCGGGAAGACCGAAAGGAGTCGAATGTCGGTGCCGAATTTTTGTTCCGATTCCACAGGGTAGTTATCGGCGTGCGGCGGGATGGCAAAGCCCGCGTTCGTCGCCCCGATCGTGGCGACGCGCCATTTGACGTTTTTCGGATCCTCAAACTTGATCGCCACGGCGCTGCGGTCCTTCTGCGGTGTGCCATTGGGCGTGTAGTGCAATTGGAAAACCAGTTTTGAACCGGCCGGCACGAACTTGGCCATGCCCTCGGGCAAAACGTGCGGACGAGTTCCCGGCGCATAGCCGGTTAAATGGCCGAACGCCTCGATCCCCTTGGCCGTCCCCTCAGGCGGCTTGATGAAGACAATGATGTGATGCACGATGCCGCGATTGTCGGGCAGACATTCGGCGACCTTCACCCATTTGTCTTCGGTGAAGCCGGGATCGACGGCGAAGTATTTGTATTCGACCGTCCCTTCGGCGGGCACGTCGTACGCCTCGTCGGCCATATGAACGATCATGTCCGGCTCGAACGGCATCATGTAGGTGCCGGGGAACTTTCGCGGCGCCGGCAGGTTCTTCGGATCTCCCTCGGGCGCGCCGTTGGCGACCCAGGTGTAAATCTGCTCTTTCTCTTCGTTGGTCAGGCTCGAGTCGTTCGAGAACGTACCGAAGTGCGGATCGGCGTGCCAGGGAGGCATGCGCTGATCGCGGACAACTTCTTCGATCATTGGAGCCCAGCCGGCGGCTTCTTCGTAGTTGGTCAGGGTGAAGGGGCCGATCTGCCCCTCGCGATGGCATTCGACGCAATGATCTTGAAAGATCCGCGCGATCTGATCGGAATAAGTCACGCTCCCTTGCTCCTTCACAGGACGCACGCGGCCGATCAAGCAGCCGGCCACATCGGAAGTCGGTTGGCTGACAGCTTTGCTGGCCAGCAGCTCGTTGATCGCTTCGGAAAGATCACTGCGACTGACCTTGGGTCGCGAATAGCCAGTGCCGGATTGAAAGCCGTATTGATCGTCGATGCGGCCGCGATAACGCACCACTCGGTTTTGATCGAGCACGATCACCTCGGGTGTGCGCTCGGCGCCGAGATTGTCGGCGATGGCGTTGTTCAAATCTTTGAGCAGAGGAAAGCTGATGTTGTGCTGCCTGGCATAGGCGGCCATCTCAGAGAGCGAATCTTGACGGTTCGAATCGATGCCCAGGATCGTTACGCCCTGACCGGCCAATTCTTTCGATAGCTGTTCGAGTCGGGGCGCGTACATCTTGCACAACGGACACTCGACGCCCAGGAAGGCCAGCACGATCACCTTCGAGTCGGCATAGTCCGACAGGGAATGGGTCTTGCCACGAAAATCGTCGAGCGAGAGTTTGTCCAGTTTTGTGCCGATCGAGGACTGCTTTTCGGCTCCTCGATTTTCGGCCGCTGAGGTCAGGCCCGAGCAGGCCAATAACCCCGAACAGGCTAGCGACAATGCCAACGCCAGCGAGAATGCGCAGCGCGAACTCATGTTCGTGACCCCCAAAGAAGATGGCGGTTAGAGAAATTAGGCGCAGAAAGACACCGCCGCCACACCGCCCGTATCTTAAGCCTGGGCCGAGGGTATTGCAAATTCTTTGGGCCGACACTTCCCGTGTCCAACCGCTGTCACTTCCTCCCTTCGACCGGCGCATCGGCGGTATCGAGCCAGGCTTTGACGTTCGCCTCCAGCACGCTCAGGGGGATAGCACCGCTCGAGAGGACGACGTCGTGGAATTCGCGAACGTCGAAGCGGTCTTTCAGCCGATCCTCGGCCAGACGGCGCAGCTCGCGAATCTTTAGTTCGCCCATTTTGTAGGCCACGGCCTGGCCCGGCCAGGCGATGTAACGATCCACCTCGGCCGTGATGTTATGTAATGACAGGGCCGTGTTATCAGCCATGAACTGGATGGCCTGCTCGCGGGTCCAACCCAGGTAGTGCATGCCGGTGTCAACGACCAGTCGGCAGGCCCGCCACATTTCGTAACTCAGCCGGCCGAAGTTGCGGTACGGGTCCTGGTAGAAGCCGACTTCCAGGCCCAGCCGTTCGGCATACAGCCCCCATCCTTCGATAAAGGCGGTGAAGCCGGCGAAGCGGCGGAACGCTGGCACGTCTTCCAACTCTTGCGCCAGCGCGATCTGCAGATGATGGCCGGGCACCGCTTCGTGCAGCGACAGGGCTTCGATTTCGTACAGCGGCCGGCTTTTCAAATTGTACGTGTTGACGTAATAGAACCCGGCCCGGCTGCCGTCACCGGCCGGCGGTTGGTAATAGGCCGTGGTGGTACGCGGCGCGATGAAATCCGGAATCTCGCGAATGCCGTAGGGCGTGCGTGGCAGCTTGCGAAACAGCTTGGGCAACTCGCCGTCCATGCGCTTCAGCACCAGACTGGTTTCCTTCATCAGTTGCTCGGGCGAATCGGCATAAAACTGCGGATCGGAGCGAAGTTGCTCGACGAACGCCGGAAAATCCCCCTTGAAATCCACCTGCTTGATGAGCGATTGCATCTCGGCCTTGATTCGTTTTACCTCGGCCTGACCGATGTCATGCACCTGCTGCGGATCGATATCGAGCGTGGTGAACTGCCGCACGCGGTGCCGGTAGTATTCCCGGCCCCGCGGCAAGGCGCTTGCGCCAACCTGTTGCCGACAGGCGGGTACGTATTCCTTGCCCAGGAAAGTCAGCAACTTTCGGTAGCCGGGCACAACGCTGGCGACGATTGCCTTGCGACCGGCCTCGGTCAGCGCCGCACGCTGCGACTCGAGCACGGTGTCGGGATACTTGGCCAGTGGTTTGTAAAGCAGACTTGCCGTGGGATCATCGACGATGTGGGGCTGAATCGCCATTTCGAAATCGACCATCGAAATCGCAGGGAGGACCATTCCTTGCTTAATGCCGGCGCGCATCAGCTCGATGTTGTCGTCAACGAATTGCGAGAAGGCCGCGAGGCGCGAGACGTAATTCTTATAGTCATCGACCGACGCCAGCGGCATTTCCAACGGCAGTTCGGGAAACGAGACATGAAAGCCAGACCGATTCGTAATCGGCATCAAGTCCGCCTGGAATTCGTATTCGGCGATCGCTTCGCGCTTCAGCCGTTCGAAGATGTCGTAATTGACCTGCTCCGTCGCCGTGAGTTGATCGCGGGGAATCTTTTGCAGCCGGTCGAGGAATGCGCGTTCGGACTGCAGGCGGCGCGCATGATCGGTCAGGGTCTCGCGCGGCAGCTTGTCGTTGTAGCGACTGTCGCCGGTGCTGGTGGCGAACAGAGGATCTTCGCGCAGGGCGAATTCCCAACTATCGGCGAAGAGCTTGGACAATTGTTTGCCTGGCACGTCCTCGGCGGCAAATGTCTCGGTGCTCCCGCAGAGAATCGATGTCGCAAAAAATGCGATCGCAACAATGCTGCCGTTCAGCGACAAGCCCATCTTTGAAGAACCTCCTTGAGTAATCTTGCTCGCGTCATTTGAGCGTCGGCAGCACGAGAATAAGGATCGTGGCCTCGTAGACGGCTGCCACAGTCAGTGTCGTGACTATCAATGGATAAAGCGCGAGCGACTGACAAGCGCCAATCTTGTAACCATCCCAACGTCCTGTGGCGCCCACGGATGCCGGCCGTAGAAGTGCGCGGCCGTGCAGAAACGATCCGAACATCGCTAATACGTAGCCCGATCCTTCCAGCAGAAGCAACAGGCCGATCAGTGCTCCGCGCGATAATGTGACAGCATCGAGCCGTGCCAAGCTTGGCGTAAAAATAAGTCCCCAGGTGACAGCGCGCAGAGAGCCCGTTACCAGCCCGGCCATCGGCACGGCGAGCGAGGGGAGCGTGATATAAAGAAACGCTCCGCCCATCAGGTTTATTCCCAGGGTCCAAGCCACGGCGCGAAAAAAGTGCCCGTCCCCATAGGCGGCTACCACGGCGGGAAGCCCCTGTTTCGCTCCCGTGCGCAAATTGCCAGCCAATCGCTGGTGAACATCCGGATTCCAGGACCCGTATGTCATGCCACAACCAACAAGCCCGAAATAGACGAAGTTCACAAGCAGGAACGAGCGGAACGAAGCGCCGACAACCCCTAGACCATGCTTCCATAGTGACATGATTGAACTCCTTTCAGCCAACGATGGTTGTTGTAACTGATAGAGGTTCGCCGTTTGGTCGGTATCCTTGGAGCCTCGGGACGAAATCCGACTTGGCCCTCGACGCCCAGCTCTTTCTACGCAGCTAATGCACCCATTTCTTGGGAAATCCTTCCAGGGCGCCCCCGTTCGGCTTCCAAAGCACGACTTCGTCGATCTTAGCGGCCAGTTCGGTATCGCTGGCCGTAATGCCATGAACCCGGTGCGTTTGCAGCTTCACAGTCACTTCGGCGTACCCCAGCGACAGGTCCGGGTGGTGGTATGCGGCCTCGGCCAGGTAGCCGATCGTATTGGCCAGCAGCAGGGTATGTGGCCAGCCGGGAGTCGCAAACTTGCGGCGCAGCCAGCCGTCGCGGACCTCCCAGCCAGGGAGCTTCGCCAGTTCTGCCTGCAACTCGGCCTCGGTAAAGACATGATCCTTGGCCATGACGATTCTCCTTACGATCTAAGTATCAGGTGCGCGGTTTGGGACGCGCGATAAAGTCTGCAATCAGCATGCCGCTGTCACAGACGATCGTTTGACCGGTCACCGTATCGGAGCCCGTGATCAGGCTGATGACAGCGGCGGCCACGTCCTCGGGCTGACAGACGCGCCCCAGCGGGAGCCGATCCTCGTACATCTTCAGCGCGACTTCGAACGAGGCGCCCAATCCGTTGCGCAGCCAGCGCCCGTCAATGAAGCCGGGGGCCACGGCGTTGACGCGGATATTGGGAGCCAGGACGCGGGCCAGTGCGACCGTCGTATTCAAGAGCGCCGCCTTCGAAGCGCAATAGGGAATCGAGCTCCCCATCGCAGCGATACCCGCCGTGCTGGCAATGTTGACGATTTCTCCCTCGCCGCTGCTGGCACGAATCGCGGCCGCCGCGGCGCGCGCGCACTGAAACGGACCGTGCAGGTTCACGGCCATGATCCGTTCCCAATCTTCGGTCTTTACGTCGTCTAACTGATCGTGCGGAATGAAGCGAGTCGTGCCGGCGTTGTTGACCAGCACGTCCAGGCGTCCGAATTCGCGGACTGCAGTGTCGACCATTTTGCGGCAGGCCGCATCCTCGGCGACGTCTGCCTGAACGGCGAGGCCGCGTACGCCGAGCGCCGTGACGTCGGCGGCGGTCTGCTCGGCCTCGTCGCGCGATCGTGAGTAATTGATGAGCACCGCGCAGCCGCGCCGTGCCAGTTCGAGTGCGGTGGCCCGACCGACCCCGGTGCCGCCGCCGGTGACGATAGCTGCCTTTCCTTCGACGTTCATATTTCCTTCTCCACGTTGAGGACGAGCGTGCGTTGATTGATCCGATTCTTCCCGATTCTTAGCCAGCGTTGTAGCACACCACCGCTGGCCTCGCACCGAGGTTGCGCTGGAGATCAATTCGGGGGTGTCAGGCACCGGGCCGGAGGTCGTTTCGGTGCGACGTGACGTGCCGAAATCGCGGCCGGAGGCGGGCCCGCCGCGTGATTGCGTAACGCGCGGGGAGGGATACAATTGCAGCCAGACCGGCGACAGCCGGCCACGGCGGTAGCAGACCCGCAGTGCGAAACCTCTCGGGCGGCAGATTCTTAGGCGGACGAGTTTGCAGGCGGACACAATCGCGATGTCGACGGCCCGGCAGGCCGCGGCGTTCGGCGGGTCTGGCGTGGTAGGTGGTTGGTTAGTTGTTCCTGCGTTCCTCACCAAGCGTCGGTCCATTACAAAACACGAAAGGCGAACGAAATGTTGTGCTCTCGCGCTTATCGGTACTACTTGCTCGCTGTCACTGTCGCGACTTGCGGAATGATCTCCGCCGGCGCCGCGCGTGCTGACAACACGCTACGTTGGAAGTTCAAGGAAGGCGACACCCTGAACTACGTCATGGATCGCGAGACGGATATGAAAATCGATCTCTCCGGTTCACTGATCGAAATCAAATCGGGCATGATCTTCGACACCAGTTGGAAGGTGAAGTCGGTCGACGCCGACGGCACCGCCTCGATCGAGCAAACGGTCGATCGCATTCAGATGAAGATGGATTCGCCCCTGGGTGGCGGATTGGATTACGACTCGAAGAAGCCTGGCAGTGGCACGGGACAAATCTGGGACATGATGGGCCCGATGATCGAATCGCTTGTCGGCCAGACGTTCACGCTGAAGGCCACGGCCACCGGCCAGGTTAGCGACATCACTCTGCCGGAAAAGGTCACCGAGCAACTTGCCAAGCAGCAAGGGGGCGGCGGTGGCGGCGGCCGTCGCGGCGGTGGTGGCGGAATGGGTGGCATGATGGGGGGCCTAAACGAGAACAGCATCAAGGAAATGATCACGCGCTCGATCGTTCCTCTGCCCGAGAAAGCGGTCGCGCCTGATGTGAAGTGGTCGCAGAGCTTCGCCGAAGAGATGCGCGGCGCGGGCGTAAAGAAGACCGAGGTCACGTATTCCACTTCGGAGAAGACGTCGGCCGAAGGACACGAGATTCAGAAGATCGCGGCCAAGAGCGACATCACGTTCGAGCCGGCCGAGGAATCGCAGGTCGATATTGAGATCGAAGAACAAGAAGGGGACATGACGATCTACTTCGATGTCAACGCCGGCCGCACGCTGAAGGCCGAGGGCGTCCAGAAGCAGGTCATCGCGATCACCGCTCCGAACCGCGAGATCACACAAGAAGTCGAAGAGAAGGTCACCGTCCGCGAAGGAAAGAGCGACGACGGTAAGGGTGCCGACAAGTCCGCCAAGGACGAGAAGTAGTCGTTCGGCGGCAATGACCAGTACGCTGCCGATGGTTGGGCGCGTGGTCGTGTCGCCAAGGACGTCCCGCTCGTCCAATCTCGCTGCAACGAGATTGAATTAGCGAACATTTTCGCGAATCAAGCACGGCCCCGGGCGAGATCGAACTCGTCCGGGGTCTTTTTCGTGCGCCACACGTCCGCGTGAACCTGGCACTCGAATTCGAATGCGTTTGATCACAGTCGCTTACGAGTCCGACGGCGCGGCCGGGCCGGGTGCAGGCGCTTGCGCTGGCTGGGCCGATGATGGGCCGAAAACATCTTGCGAGCCCGATTCCGGCTTGTCGAGGCGGACCATCGTCCAGTTTTGTGTCTTCTCATCGCCGAAGTGGACCAAGACCGGCGTCTCGTCCTTCGTCAGGTTGAAGATGCCCGTCTCAAGCACGGTGTTCTTCTTGTCGCCTACGGTCCACGCCGCGCGTTGCGTCTTTTGATCGACGGCTCCCTGGATCGGCAGCGCCACGTCATCCGAGGTGTTGTAGTACATGCCGGCCAGGTTGCCCTGCTTGCTGACGGCCATTTGCATCATCATCGCCGGGTGATCGTCGTCGGCGCGGCTCGACACAGCGAACACGCCCAGCGGCATCCAGTCGCCGTTCTGAGCATCGTTGCTGACCGGCGTCTGCGCGATTTGCTGCGCTTGATCGTAGTACTCATCAGGCGTTGCTGCGTACTGACCGTTGACGTATACGCCGCCGTCTTGATAGGCGACGTTTCCGCCGGCGCCGTAGCCGTAGTAATACGGCGTTCCCCAGTTACCGAGCATGAAGCCGGATAGAGCGCCGACGCCGAGCCCGCCCCAGAAATAGCCAGGGCCCCAGCCGTGCCAATAATTCCATCCGTTATTCCACGCGCCACCGTGGTTGTTCCACCAGTTGTGGTTGTACCAGTTGTTGTGATTTCCGTACCAATTGTTGTGGTTGTTTTGGATATTGTTGCGGATGTTCTGCGCGTGCTGTTGCTGCTGCTGATTGAGATTTCCGGCCGTGCGATTATTCAGATTGCGGTCACCAGGAATGCGATCGCCCGCCTGATTACCAGCGGGGCCTTTGCCAGCGCCGCCGATGTTTCCTGGACCGCGTCCGGCACCGCCTGCTCCTGCGATATTGCCAGGACCGCGCCCTGCGCCGCCGAAGTTGCCGCCAGTTTGCGGCATGTTCAAAAAGTGTCCTAGCTCGCCGGCATTGGGCCGAGCGCCGAATTGCCCGCCACCGAATTGCCCACCGCCAAACTCACGGCCGCCGTAAGCGCCAGCGCCGCCGAATTCACGACCGCCGTATCCGCCCGCCGCGCCGTAAGCGCCGCGCGAGCCCTGGTTATAAGACGAGCTATGGCTCATCGACGGAGTGTGTTCACCGAAGTTGCCCGCGCCGAAATTACGCGATCCCCCGCCGAAATTGCCACCACCAAAATTGTGCGATCCGCCGCCAAAGTTTCCTCCACCGCCGCTGAAGCCACGGCCTCCGGCGCTCGAGAAGCTACGGCCGCCGCCAAAACTTCCGCCGCGACCGCCGCCACCACCACGAGCCAAAAGTTCAGCCGGTTGCGCCACCAGGATCACGAACAGCATGAGATGGCTTGCTACTTTGGTCATCGCATATCCCCTTGCGCGAGTGCGGTCTGGTGTTAGTCTTTGGTTTGGCGCACGATCGTGATCGGTTCGACGTTCGGCAGCAACTCGCCGTCGACTTGCCGGCCGATCGATTCGAAAGTGAAGCTGTTGTCGTCAACCTTGGTAATGATCTGAATACCGGTCGCCTTGCGGCCGTTGGCCAAGGTGTTCGTCGTACGGATCGTCCAGCGGTTCTCTTCGTGGGTCCAATTTCCTTCGCCAAAACTACCGTCGGTGTCGAAAACCCAGGAACGAATGCGATTGTTCACCGGATCCCAGGCGATGATCTGTGTGCCGACCATAACCGGCTGCCCTTGAACCGCGACGCGGAATGTTCGAGTGATGAACGCGCCGTTCATCGTCCAGTCGCAAACCGTATCGACCGACGTATCGCTCGACGACTTATTGGCCCATTGGCCGACCATCCAGGCCAGCTCATCCAGCGGGCTGGATCCGTCGCTCTCCGGCTCCGGCAACAGGGTTTCGCGCACACTGTCGAGCTGCCATTTGCCATCCTTCTTGACGTGAATCGCGACGTACGTGCTGTCCTCCGGCGGCGCCCTCTTGTTTACCACCGTGGCGGTGCCTTCTTCGATCGCGACGCTGTCATTCAACAGGCGAATGGATTCGACGGTTACGCTCAGCTTGGGCTTGTTCCCCTCGGTAAAGCGCTCGGCGACCGCCTTGGTGATGGCCTCGCGGCCGACGTTGCGCTCGCCGCTGATCGGATCGACGTAGCTGCCGGTTTCCGAAAAATGATTCGCGATGGCTGCTGCATCGCCGTGATTGAATGCTTCGACGTAGGAGGCGATCGCCTTGCGAATCGCCACTTCATCGGGCGAAGGCGGGGCTGGTTCCTCGGCCAACGCCACTCCGCGGCCCATGACGACCGTGGACGTCAAAACTGCCAAGCACACGATAGTCCGAATCATGGCATGAAGCTCCGAAAGATTAGCCACGCGATTTACCGCCAGCGCTTATTCTACGATTGACCACGAGCGTCACCACGTTTTGACGGGCAGTTCGCTCCGCGCCATCACGCGACGGAATCGTATTTCTGAAACATAGCTTCCGGAATCGTCGCAGGAGCCGGCTCGGACGATCCCGCGAAAAGCGCGCGATCGATACGACCAGCCCCGTCGCGGGCGGTCGCCAACGCTTGCCGGGCGCAAAGCCCCGCAGGATTGCCGTGCGCTGCGCCAGCAGTAGCAACGCAATGTGAATGGGAGTTAGCCGCTGGAAGTGGGACTTAAAACCACGAATGACGCAAATGACATGAATAAGAGCCGGCACCTGTTGGCGCCCATTCATGATTTCAGTTGTGGATGCTTCGTGATTCTCGTGGCGACTTACGATCCCGTCTCCCCTTGGGGGATGGGTTTGGTGACGACGAACGGCCGATCGCCGAGGCGCTTCCAGCCGTCAATGCGACGCCGGTTTACGCTGATTCCCTCACCTTACCCTCTCCCGGAGGGAGAGGGGTTCATGCTCGGCCGTGCGACGAAAAGGTGTTGGGAATTCTGCCGCGTGGTCCGCAATTATGAACCGCTAGGGCAGAATCGAGACGGTCAAACGTGACGGCCGCGCCGACGAGCGAAAGACTTGCTGCGTTGCGGCGCGATAATCCCGCTCCTCGGCACGATAAATGTCGACGAACGTCTGCGGATTGCGGTCGACCAACGGGAACCAACTGCTCTGCACCTGCACCATCAGTCGATGCCCGCTGCGGAACGAGTGGCAAATATCCGGCATGACAAACTTGACGATCGTTGGTTCGCCGGGCGTGAATGCCTGCGGGTTTTCGAAGCTCGCCCGATACTTCCCGCGCATCACGTCGCCGCGGACCATTTGCTGATATCCCCCCATGCGCACTCCGGTTGGATTGGGTTCCGGATCGGGATACTCGTCCGGATAGACGTCAATCAGCTTGACGACAAAGTCCGAGTCCGTGCCTGAAGTCGCGACGTGCAACTCCACTTCAACGGGGCCCGCCAGACGCATGTCCTCGGCCAATACGTCCGTCTGATAGACCAATACATCCGGACGTTGCGCGGCGAAACGCTGATCCTCGAGCATGTAACGCGTGGGCATACCGACGAACGTCCCCTTCATAAAGGGCACCGGCCGATGCGGGTCGCTGAGGTACGCGTCATGCGCGTCGGCCGGCTCGGAATTCGGCGGCGCATCGTTCGTCAGCCGGCCTCCGTTGGCCAAGTAGATCGAGCGACGCTGCGAAGTCTTGGGTGGCCAGGCGTCGTACTTTTGCCAGTCGTTGGTCCCGGTTTCGAAGACCCAGGCCTCGGGATGGGCGCCGTCTCCTTTGCTCTTCAAGTGATATTCGAAGAACGGGAGTTCGATTTTCTCGCGATAGAACTCGGCCGTCTTGGAGTTAAAGTTAATGTCCCCCAAATTATCGCCGGCATCGCGCGACCAGCCCCCGTGGCGCCAGGGCCCCATTACCAGCACGTTCTGAATGTTGGGACTCGTGCTCTCGATGCTCTTGTAAGTCTCCAGCGTCCCAAACAAATCCTCGGCGTCGAACCAGCCAGCCACGGTCATCACGGCCGGGCGGATGTTTTTCAAATGCGGCCGGATGTTGCGCGCTTTCCAGAATTCGTCGTAGTTCGGGTGCGAGATCACCTCGTCCCAGTGTGGCATCGCTTCCTTGAAATGCCGACGGTTCGCCTCGGCCAAGGGACCGAAGTTCAAAAAGAACTGATATCCGTCAGGCGTGCCATAATCGAATGAGAACGAGAATTTTTTCGTCGGTTTGTCGCGAAACCGATCATTCGACGACATCCAGCCGAACGCGTGGGCGAGAAAGAAGGCCCCGTTGTGATGCCAGTCGTCACCGACGAACCAGTCCGCCACCGGAGCCTGAGGGGACGCTGCCTTGAGCGCGGGATGCGCGTCGATTATGCCGCACGAAGTATAGAAACCGGGATACGAAATACCATACATGCCGACGCGGCCGTTGTGATTGGGAATGTGCTTCGTCAGCCATTCGATGGTATCCCAGGTGTCGCTTGTCTCGTCGACGTCTTGCGATCCGTTCTTGTTGGCGATGTACGGCCGGACGTGCAGAAAATCTCCTTCTGACATCCAGCGGCCACGTACATCCTGATAAACAAATATGTAACCTTGCTGCCCGAACAGCGTGCTCGGCCCCAAATCGGTCTTGTACTGGTCCGCGCCATAGGGGCGCACACTGTAGGGAGTCCGCAACAATAACATCGGGTACTGCTGCGACTGATCCTTCGGCACATAGACGGCCGTAAACAGCTTTGTGCCGTCGCGCATCGGAATTCGGTATTCGAACTTCGTATAGTGCGAAACCACGTAATCGCGTCCCTGGCCGCGTGCGTCATCCGTCGCGACACACAGTGACGTCAGCAGCGCCAGAGCAAGTACGAGCGCAGGGCGAAGAAGTCGTAATGACATACCGAGAACTCCCCGTGGCAGGATCGAGCGGTCGAAACCATGATAGGCAGGGCAAACGCCCCTTGCCAGCGGCGGAATCGCCGGGTCGATGGTCGCGCCCGAGCGTCAGGCAGAGGCCGACTTACGCCTTGACGGACGAGTCGGCTTGAACTTGCTCGACCGGGGTCTTATGCGGCACGTGGCCGTTGCTACCGGCGCGATTGGGAGAAGGGCCGATGATCGTTTCGATCTCTTTCTCGTCCAGGATTTCGCGCTCGCAAAGGCGCGTGGCCAGAGCGTCCAGCTTGTCACGATTCTCTTCCAGCAGTTGCCGGGCGCGGTCACCGGCCCCGTGCAGGATGCGCGACACCTCTTCGTCGATCACTTGCGCAGTATGCTCGCTGAACTCGCGCTGCTCGTGAAACTCTTTGCCCAGAAACGGATGCTCCTCGCTGGTGCGATACGCGACCGGCCCTAGCCGTTCGCTCATGCCCCAATGCGTGACCATGCGGCGGGCTAGTTGCGTGGCGCGTTTCAGGTCGTCCTCGGCACCGGCGCTGTATTCGTTGAACACTATCTTTTCGGCCGCACGCCCACCGAGCATGAACACCAACCGCGCGTGTAGTTCTGTTTCGCCGATGTTCAGCCGATCTTCCTCGGGCAGCAGCTGCGTCACGCCCAAAGCCCGCCCGCGCGGAATGATGGTCACTTTGTGCAGTCGATCGGCCCCCGGCACGATCCAGGCCAACAGCGCATGGCCGGTCTCGTGGTAGGCGGTCATTTCTTTTTCCTTGCCAGTCAGGACTTCCTCGCGCTTGGGCCCCATCAAGATTTTGTCACGGGCGATTTCGAAATCGTCCATCGTGACCTTGTCTTTGCCCTGGCGCGTGGCCCACAGCGCAGCCTCGTTGACCAGGTTGCGAATATCCGCGCCGGTCAAGCCGACGGTGCCACCGGCCAGGCGTTCGAGATTGACGTCGTCCGACAGTGGCACGTCACGGCTATGGACTTTGAAGATCGCGACGCGCGCCTTGAGGTTCGGACGGTCGACCGTGACGTGGCGATCGAATCGTCCTGGGCGCAATAGCGCCGGATCGAGCACATCGGGTCGATTCGTGGCGGCCAGCACGATTACGGCTTCGTTCGGGCTGAAACCATCCATCTCGCTGAGGATCTGGTTCAGCGTTTGCTCGCGTTCGTCGTGACCGCCGCCCAGGCCTGCGCCGCGCACCCGGCCAACGGCGTCGATTTCGTCGATGAACAGGATGCAGGGAGCCGATTCCTTGGCTGTCTTGAACATGTCGCGCACGCGGCCGGCGCCGACGCCGACAAACATCTGAATGAACTCAGAGCCCGAGATCGAAAAGAACGGCACGTTCGCTTCACCGGCCACGGCCTTGGCCAACAAGGTCTTGCCGGTGCCCGGTGGCCCCATCAACAGCGTTCCCTTGGGAATGCGTCCCCCCAGGCGCTGGAACTTTTGCGGGTTCTTCAAGAACTCGACGACTTCGCTCAGGTCCTGCTTCACCCCTTCCAGGCCAGCAACGTCGGCGAAGGTGATCCGTTTCTTACCCAGTTCATAGCGCTTGGCGGGGCTCTTGCTAAAGCCGGACAAGATGCCGCCCCCCATGAACTGGTCGCGCGCACGACGATACATGGCCCACATCACGACCAGCAGAAGAACGGTCATGCCCAGATAGAAGATCATCAACGTCATCGTGCCGTCGGTGACTTCCTCGGCGCCGTATTGAGGTCCGAGCTTGTCGTACAGCAGCCGATCGAGATCCTGCCCGACAAAGCTGGGAATGTCTGTATAAAACTCCTGCTTCAGCGCCGCAGGCTTGCTTGCCTCCTTGGCAGTCTCGTCGGCAGGCGGGGCTTCGGGAATCTTCTTGAACGCGCCGCGAATCCTGGCGCCGTTGACGACGACCTTGGATACGTTGTCTTCCTTCAGCTCTGTCAGGAAGAAGCCGTATTTGACCTCCGAGCGCGCCGTCGGATCTCCGATGTAATAAAACACCAACAGCATGCCCGTGATGATCAACGGCAATATCAACCAGAAGGCGGCCGGGCGGGGACGCGGCGGCTGTGCTTTTTGAGGGGCCGTGGGGCCGCCAGGCGTACGCTGCTGATCCATTCTCGAAAGGCCTCTGTTAACGGATTACGCGGTCGTCGCGATGTCGGAGTCCAGCGCGCTCTGGGCCGAGTGCCTTGCAGCACCCGCGACTGGCACAGCACAAGAGCTCTCTGTCCTTAGGCCGGCATCCGGGGGGGCTGTAAATGTAGTTCGCCCTCGACCGTGCGGGCTTGGGGAATTGTACCGCATAAATCGTGCTTGTTCGATCCGGCCGACGGCATCGCCGTAATCGACGGCCCCAAGCGGCTAAGACAGTTAGAGTGTGCGGACAATTTTCATCGTAACCAGGTTGGATCACCCTCGAGGTGCGAATTAATCGATGGCAGACGATTAGATGCATCGCCAGCATTATGAACCAGTTCGAGCGCGAATCCTGACATGCCCCGTTGTCAGGATGCTCTCGACAAAATATCCAAATTTGCCTGCTGCGCCTTGGCGCGATACTGGACCTGGCGCGTCTTTTGCGCCCATAATCGGGCCTATTCAGCCGAGACACAGGATGCGAGCTATGCGCTCGCGCCCTGTCGAGTGTCCGCTGCCGGCGTGGGCGGCGAGTCGTTGTTATGACCCCTGGTGCAACAGTTCCAGGGCAAGTTACTGACACACTCCGCCAGCGCGGCGCGGCATGCCATTGAGTTCGGACGGGGCCCGGCAAGAAGCAGGGCACCACGGCGGATGCCGGCCGCACAAGCAATGCAGGTTTAATCTGCAGGGAGACGTACTCACCATGCGCTTGCAATTGTTGTCAGCCGATGGGCCCGTGAAGAGCGTCAACGCATCCGGGCGCATCACGCAAAGCGCCTTCGAGGCTGAGGACGAGCCGTTGGCCGTGAAGCTCGGCGACGACGTCTACGGTGGCCGATTGCTGCTCAGCCTGGAGGGAGCCGACTATCTCGATTCGCGCGGAGTCGGCTGGTTGTTGAAATGCCACCGTCGCTTTCGTCAGGCGGGCGGCGTGATCGTCGTCCATTCGATCCCGGCTGTCATTCTCGACGTGCTCAAGGTGCTACACATGGACGAAGTGCTGCACCTGTCGACAGACGAAGAGCGCGCCCGCGAAATCGCCCTGGCGGGCCATCGCTAAGATGCCGGCTCTTCGCGGAGTCGTGGCTGTCCTCGTGCGCGGCGAGTGCCTGCTGGTGATTCGCCGCTCAGCCTCGGTGGTAGCGCCTGGCAAGTATTGCTTTCCTGGCGGCGGCATCGAAGAGGGGGAGAGCGAGGAGCAAGCGCTCATGCGCGAACTGCTCGAGGAGTTGGGCGTACAAGTCAGCCCGACGCGCCGATTATGGCAAAGCGTTACGCCGTGGGGCGTGCAGCTCGCCTGGTGGCTGGCCGAGCTTGATCACGACGCCGAGCCCGTGCCGAATCCGGACGAGGTCGAAAGCGTGCATTGGCTTTCGATCCCTGAAATGGAATCGCTGGATGGGCTGCTGGAGAGCAACCACGAGTTCCTACGATTCCTGCGCCAAAGCGGACGGGCGCTCGAGTAGCGCGGCACACGCCAATGGCGTTAGGGCGCTTTCCCGTGGAACTGCTGGTTAAAGATTTCCGCGTCGAACGGATCGCCCGTCGTTTCGGCAGAATCCAGGCGCGGCGATTTGCCCTCGCCACCTTTCGCGCCACTATTGGTCAGCGGCGCGGCTGGTCCGCCGAACAAGGGATTGGTCGTCGCAGAGCCGCGGCCGGCTTGCGGCAATTGCTGCAAAAGATTGTCGTCGGGCTTTTCCACGCTTGTCGGTTGCTCGAAACCGCCGCGCGACACGCGCATCACCCAGCCCACGAGTTGCCGGTATTGGGCCGCGTCGCGATTCGTGAAAATGGCTGCCTTCGCCGTACCGTGCGGTGCGACGGGGATTGTCAACAGCGGGCTGGCCGGTGGATCGTCGCGATCGATCATTTCCACAATCGCGTGCAAGTTTCGCTGCGTGAAACGGCGGCTTGAAGTTTTGCCCAATTGAGTCCGTAGCAGGTGCAGCTTGCTTTCGGATTGCGGTCCATGACAGCCGGAGCTGGCACAGGTGTTCAACAGCAGCGGCTGAATCGTGTTGGCGAAGGTTTCGATCGTGCCCGGTGGCATGCCGCGCATCATTCGGTCAAGATCCTCGGCCGACGGTCCGGCGCTGCCGGCATTTTTGGAATCGTTGTGCGATGGCTGTTCCTGCGCCAATTTCAATTGCCGCTCGACAAGCGGTATCCGCGGATGCCGCTCGTTGATCTTCCGCGATTCAGCAATTTCTTGCGTCGCATTGTCAAAAAGCTTTTGCCAGATGCACCACAGTGCCAGATCCAGATGATCGGCGACCTTCGAAGGGTCGATGCGCGAACGTTTGCGCTCGTATCCCTCCTGCAAGTCGCGGCAGATGAGTTCGACCTGGTTCGCCTGTAGGCGAATCTCGCCGCTGGGCAAGGCAATGTAATACTCCTCGCCCGCGTGTGTTACCTTGCCTGAGAGGACCTGGCCATTGCGCAGCAACACCACACCCTCTTGCGGCGAGACCTTCAACGAAGGATCCTCGGCGCGCACCGGGGCGACAAGCCACAAACAGCAAGTGAGTAACGGCCAGATTAGGCGAGACATGAGGGCGCGGAGGGTACGCGATGCCGCGCAGCAGGTCAAGGCGAGGTTGCCGGCAGCGTCCGCGCGCTAGCAATAATATGATCTGGAACCGGTCGCGTCGTCGGTCCCTTGGTTTGCTTCGAGCGTCAAGCTCGGCTAACGTTGAAGGCACTGCTAGCAATCATCATCAACGCCCGTTGTCCTTACGAACATTCGACATGCAAGCACCGCCCGACCCGCTCTGGTCCAAATTGACCGAGCAGGAGATCGTTCTCGACCTGGCGAGCCATTACGTCGTGCTCGGGCGGCTGGTGGCCGTGCATCCCGATTTTCTGGAGCTCGTGCAAGTCGACACCCACGACCTGCGCGATACGCAAACGACGCGCGAGAAGTATGTCCTCGACAGTCGGCTGCATGGCATTCGCCCGAATCGCGCCCGCGCCTGGATCAACCTGCGCGAAGTGGTCGGCATCTCACGACTGGCGGACGTGGTGGTCGATTGAATTGGCCTGCGCGCGGCAACCGGAAAGAAGTGGATCGGCAGCGCGGCAACTCGCTTGGCTACTTAAAGAGGCCCGGCCCTCGTAGGGCGTCTTCGATTTTTGTGGGCGCGTAGACTTTCACGTCCTGCTCGCCTGCGGCCGAATCGTCTTCCCGTTTCCCTGATATTGCCCCGTCGGTCGATGGGTAGATACCCTGCATTGGCGCGACGACCTGTGTCGTCGGGTAGATGCTCGGTGCAATCTCGGCGGGCAGGTTCGACGACGGCGTTTTGCCTTTCGTGCGGCGAGGTTGCAGACGTTCGGCGGCTGCCCGATCCTCAGCCGCTTCCTGGTCGTTCGACAGCGCCGCGTGACATGCGGCGCGACCTCGATAGAGAACCGCCTGGCTTGCCGCTGGTGCGTCCTTCGCCGACGCCAGGGCCTGCGAATAGTCGGCGACTGCCTCTTCATAGTTATGCTGATAAAACTGCAGGTAACCGCGCGACGACAGAGATTCCCAATCTTCGCCATGCTGACGCATAATCTCGTTATAGTCGGTGATCGCCGCGTCGAATTGCTTCTCTTCCTTTTCACAATAAGCGCGGGCCTCGCGCGCCTGCAATTGATGCGGGTCTTTTTGCAGCACTTCGCTCAGCTCCCGGATGGCGCGCGGATACTTCTGCGCGGTGGTGTCCGCTAGTCCGCTATACAAAAGCGCGTAAAAATCGTCGGGATGTTCCTCGATCGCTTCGCCGGCAGCCTGCGAGGCAGCGCGCCATTCGCGCATAAAGTAGAGTGCTACCGTGCGGCGCAGCCAGCTTGGCACCTTGTCATACTCGGTACCGAGTTGTGAAAGTGCGAGCACGTTCCCTTCCCGTGGCGCGTGCAAACGTTCGATCTCGGCCAACGCAACCTGCAGCCGCTGCTCGTCGTTAAGCGCCCAGGCGAGCAATCCGCGATCGGCATGGCGATAGGCGTTCCCGGGTTCAAGACGGAGGGCGAAATCCAGATCCGCCACGGCCCGCTCGTTGTCGCCCAGGCAGAAGTACCGCATGCCGCGAGCGCGATAAGCATGCCGGTCGGCCGGCGAGAGGCGAATCACCTCGTTCAAGTCCGCCAGGCAACTGACGTCATCCTGCAATACAGCGTACACCTGAGCCCGCCCCTGGAATGCCTCGCTGTTCTCACTATCGAGCGTCAGGGCCTGCGTATAGTCGCGCAGCGCCAGGGTGTAAATCTTTTGTTCAAAGTTCGCAATTCCCCGCGCCACGTAAGCGCTGGCGCATTGCAAATCGATGGCCAGCGCCGCTTCGCATTCCTCGGTCGCACGATCGATGTCGTTCACGTCCAGCCATGCACGGGCACATTCCACGTGCCCCGCGGCGCTAGGATCGAGGCGCGCCGCGGTTTGAAAATCGGCGACTCCCGACTCTCGATCACCGGCTTTGAATGACAATCGGCCACGCAAAAGATAGTCGGCTGCAGTTTCAGGATCCTCTTTGATCGCTGCCGTGACGTCGGCGATTGCCTGCTCGTGCCGGCCGAGAATTTCGAGCGTTCGTGCCCGCTGTCGGTAGATCGTCGGGGACGGCGCCAGTGCCACGGCGCGATCCAGGTCCTCAATCGCGCGATCTGGCCGGCCGCTCCGACCCCATAACATGGCACGGTTGCCGTAAGCGCGGGCTTGGCCCCCCAGCGCGATTGCGCGGTCGAGATCTTCCAGTCCGCCCTCGACGCTTCCCATCTCGGCCTTGATCATGCCGCGCACCTCGTACGCCTCGCAACGCTTCGGGTCCAATCGCAGCGCTTCGTTCGCGGCGCCCATCGCTCCGGCGTGGTCATGGCAGGCCATATAAATAGTGCTCGCCGCGATATAGGAGTCGGCCGTCGGTTCGCGTGCAATCGCTGCCTGGGCATCCTGCATCGCCAGGTCGAATTCCTGTCTCTCGAACCTTACCGCGGCACGTCCGATGATGAGCCGCGTATTCTCAGGCTCAAGCGCGATGGCCGAATTGATGTCGTCGAGCGCCCCGGCATACTCCCCGCGCGCACGTCGCGCGATGCAGCGCATGCCATAGGCCCAGGCTGTATTGTCGCGCGCGAGTTCGGCGCTGAAGTAACTTTCGGCCGCGTCGAATCTGACAACGTCCCGTTTGTGGAACCAACCGTCGGCGGTTGAGGAGTGAATCCACAACCACGGTCCTTGCACGCGGCGAACGCTTATGGGCCATGACAACTCGCCGGCCGTCGTCACAACGCGCCCGGGCAATTGCAATCGCGCATCGCGCGACTTGGGAAGGATCTCGGCCGATTGCCATTTAGCGACTTCGTCGGCCGGCGACACCTTCAAGGCGGGGGCCGGATGGGCGAAGCGCTGACTCGCACGTCGCCCTCGATGGCGAGCAGCGAGAAACCGCGGGCCGCGGGCTTGCGTTTCGCCTGGTGCCGAAACAAGCAGACAGAACGCCACCACCAGGAACTGGAAAATGCGCATGCCCGATCCTCCTTGACCGCCCGGCTGTCGGGTATGTATCGCCCGCTCACGCAGCAAATATGGGGCAAAGGGGGGTGATGCGACAATGGCAGTTGCTATGGCGTAGGGGCCGGTCGTCGGTTGATACCGGAAGAAACCCATGGCTGGCCCGCACAATCCGGCGAGACATTACCGCCAGCACCGCGGGCCGCGTGCTTGTTCCAGGACATTTCGCGGAGTTCTTCGACCGGCGTTCCCTGGCCGATGGGTCAGATTAGACTAGAAGAATGGTCGCGCGGGGTAAGACGCCCCGCGACGTGCCCGCAATCTTTAATGAACCTGGCACCGGAGGCCCGCTCTCTTTCGAGGAGTGAATTCGGTGCGTAGCTCTATCGCCCCCGCATTCGTGCTCTGTTCTCTCTTGGTGAACGCCCACGCGGCACACGCGCAATTCGGTGAAGTCGACACCAACGGCCCGAAGCGCGACAAGGAATTCGTCACCAAGTACGAAGTCGGCCTGATGATCACGGCCGGAAGCGAGCCGTGTACGGACATTATCGGCACCGTGCCTGTCCCCATCGATTGGCCCGAGCAGGAAGTTCGCGTCCTGGAAGAGGATTTTGATCCGGCGGCCAAGCGCGTGACCTATCGCGAGGTCGGGGGCGGCACGGTCAAGCAAATGGTCGTGAATATGCCGCTGGTGCCCGCGAATGAAAAGGTGCGGGTGATCGCAGTGCTCGAGATTTCGCGCTATTCGCTGCTTCCGCCGGACAATACATCGATCTACATCATTCCCAAGAAGCCGCCCAGCCGCGTGCGTCAGTACCTGACGTCGAGCCCCAAGATCGAAACCGCGAATCCCAAGATTCGCGCCTTGGCCAAGGAAATTGTGGCCGACAAAGAGGGGGCCTGGGAAAAGGTCGAAGCCATCTACGATTGGGTTCGCGATCACGTGAAGTACGTGAATGGTCCGTTACGCGGGGCGCTGGCTGCGCTGAATGACGAGAAAGGGGATTGCGAGGAGTTGACGTCGCTGTTCATCGCGCTGTGTCGCGACATTGGCGTCCCCGCCCGCACCGTGTGGGTACCGGGGCATTGTTATCCCGAATTCTATTTGGAAGACGAATCCGGCCGGGGGCACTGGTTTCCCTGCCAGGCAGCGGGCGCACGTTCGTTCGGCGGCATCGACGAAAAGCGGCCGATCCTGCAAAAGGGGGACAACATATCGGTCCCGGAAAAGCGTGAGAAACAGCGGTACGTGGCCGAGTTCCTGCGCGGCGACGGCGGGCAGCCGCGTGTGCAATGGGTCCGCGGATCGAGCGGCGAGAAGTAATAATTTGCCGCACTTTGTGCAGCCGCTTCGCAACCAGCGTCCCATCGGGACAGACGTGGCGGCGAAGATTCAAATCCGTGTCGGCGCGCGCAAAAAAAACCCGCGGCTGCCAGAAGGGACAGCCGCGGGTTTCGTTGTAAATAAATCCGGCAACACCTACTCTCGCACTTGTGGTACTACCATCGGCTCTGAAAGCTTAACTACCGTGTTCGGAATGGATACGGGTGTGGCCTTTCAGATATGGTCACCGGAAAAGAGGCCGTGCCCCGGTAAGGAGGCACGGACTCGGTATGGTTGTGGATCAGTGGCATTCTTGGCACTCAGCAGTCACGTCGGTTGCGTGTTTCACAGGGCACGCGTCCTAGACGTGAAAGAGAGTGTTGAATCAATGTGGTCAAGCATTCGTCCGTTAGTACCGGTTAGCTGAACGCCTTGCGGCGCTTACACATCCGGCCTATCAACCTGGTCGTCTTCCAGGGGACTTTCGGGCAATTGCCCAACGAAACCTAATCTTGGAGCGGGCTTCACGCTTATATGCTTTCAGCGTTTATCCTTTCCGTTCATAGCTACCCAGCCGTGCCGCTAGCGCGACAACTGGAACACCAGAGGAACGTCCTTCCAAATCCTCTCGTACTAAAGAAGAACCTCCGCAAGTTTCGTACGCCCACAGCAGATAGGGACCGACCTGTCTCACGACGGTCTGAACCCAGCTCACGTACCACTTTCATTGGCGAACAGCCAAACCCTTGGGAGCTTCTTCACCCCCAGGATGTGATGAGCCGACATCGAGG